>CAXTCT010000164.1:0-5088 GCA_964242565.1 uncultured Acetobacteraceae bacterium
CGATGCCGGTATTGTCGATGCCCGCGGGGCCCCGCGCCCCCATAATCCCCCCGGCCAGCCCCGCCAGCACGCCCGAGATCGGGTAGACCGCAAAACGGGTGCGCCGGAGGCTGACTCCGGCGACGCGCGCCGCGTGCGCCTTGCCGCCGACGGCGTAGATATGCATGCCGAACCTGGTCCGTGCCAGCACCACCCAGGAGATCGCCACCACGACGATCATGACCAGCACCGGGATCGAGATGCCGCCGACCGTGCCCGACAGGGACAGGAACTGATCCGACAGGCCCGAGATCGGCTGGCCGTCGCTGAACACGAAAGCCAGCCCCGAGGCGACCGTCATGTTGCCCAGGGTCGCCACGAAGGGCGGCACCTTCGCCAGCGCCACCAGCAGCCCGTTGAAGGCCCCGATCGCGGCGCCGGCAAGAACGCCGATGGCGATGGATTCCGCCAGCGGGATCGGCCCGTCATTCTGCGCGAACAGGGCGGCCGTGACCCCGGCCAGCCCGACGATGCTGCCGACCGAAAGATCGATCCCGCCCGTGAGGATGACGAAGGTCGCCCCCGTCGCCAGCAGCGCGTTCGCCGCCACCTGGATCAGGATGACGTTCATGTTCGAGACCGTCAGGAACGACCGGTTCGAGACCGCCAGCGTCACCAGGAACAGCGCCAGGATGATGACGAGCGAATAGCGCAACGCGAAGCGGCCGGCCCGCTGGACGTTTATGGGCTGCTTCAGGGGGGCCGGCGCCATCGCGGGCGAGGTCAGGCTAGGCGGCATCCAGATGTCTCCCCATGGCCAGGCGCAGGATCCGTTCCTGGTCCAGCTCGTCTTTTTCCAGCTCGCCCATGATCCCGCCGCCGCGCATGACCAGCACCCGGTGCGACAGGTTGATCAGCTCGGGCATGTCCGAGGATGCCAGCAGGATGGCGACGCCCTGGGCGGCCAGCTCGTTGAACAGCCGGTAGAGTTCCGAGCGCGCGCCGACATCGATGCCGCGCGTCGGCTCGTCCAGGATCAGCACGCGCGGCATGCCGGTCACCAGCCAGCGCGCGAGGGCGACCTTCTGCTGGTTGCCGCCGGACAGATGCCCCACCCGCTGCCCGAGTGCGGCATACAGCACCTGCGTGCGCTTGAGCACCTCGAACGCCCGCGCCCGGCGCGTCGGGTTGTCGACCAGGCCGAGCATCCCGGTGAAGCGGTCCAGATGAGGCAGGGTGATGTTGTCCAGGATCGACAGCGAGGTCAGCACGCCGGCCAGCTTGCGGTCCTCCGGCACCATGGCGATGCCGCGGCGGATCGACTGCGTCATGTCCCCCAGCGGGAGCTTCCTGCCATCGAGCATCACCGTGCCGGTGGCCGGCCGCAGCCCGAAGATCGCCTCCAGCATCTCGCTGCGGCCCGCGCCGACCAGGCCGCCGAAGCCCAGTATCTCTCCCGGACGCAGGGTGAACGAGACGCTCTGCCGGTAGCCCTCGACGCGCAACTCCCGCACGCTCAGCATGGGTTCGGCGACATTGGCCTCGACATGGCGGTCGGGGAACAGCTCGGTGATCTTGCGTCCGACCATGTCCGTGATGATCTCCTGCTCGGTCAGGGCGGAGGTCAATTCGTGACGGATGATGGCGCCGTCCCGCATGATCGCCACCGTGTCGGAGATCGCCTCGATCTCCTCCATCCGGTGGCTGGTATACAGGATGCAGGTGCCGCGCTCGCGCATCATGCGTATCACCCGGAATAGCTGCTCGGTCTCGCGCGACGACAGCGACGAGGATGGCTCGTCCATCAGCACGATCCGGCTGTTCCATGACGTCGCCTTCAGGATTTCCACCATCTGCGTCGCCGCGACGCCGAGCTTGTGCATCGGCATGGTCGGGTCGAGCTCCAGTCCGACGCCGGCCAGCATCGCCGCCGCCTGCTCGATCATCCGGCGGCGCCTGACCAGTCCGAACGGGCCGGTGGTCTCGTGCCCGATCAGCAGGTTCTGCCACAGCCGCATCTCGGGGATCGGCGCCAGCTCCTGGGGAATGATGGAAACGCCCATCGCCTGCGCCTGCTTCGGGTCGAACCGGCGTATCGGCCTACCATGCAGCGACAGGCTGCCTCCATCGGGCGTGAGCTGTCCGGCGATAAGCTTGAAGAAGGTGGATTTCCCCGCACCGTTCTCGCCGGCCAGGACATTGACGCTGCCGGTCGTGAACCGCACCGAGATGTCGCGCAGCACCGGCACGCCGTCGAAGGCTTTCGACAGGGCCTCGCAGGAAATCGCCTCATCGGGCGAAACCGTCTGTTCTACCACCCGGATTTCCCCATGCAGCGCGCCCTGGATGGGCAAGCTATTCTCATGGCCTGACAAATGTCAACTCGTCTCGAAAAAAGACAAAATGCTGCGATGCAGGGTAAAGCGCTGGCTCGCAGGATGGCAAAGCGGCGTCCGGCTGCCTATACGGGGTCATGGCAGTTCCACCGGCGCATTCAACCACCGCGGGGCTCGGCGAGCGGATCGCGTCGTACAGCGCGCCGCTCGATGCAGCCCATGACAGGTTCAAGGCCGAGTTGAGCCGCGGCACCTGGCGCCGTGCCCTGCTCGCATGCCTTGGGACTCTCCTGATCGTCGGCGGCGGCATCGTCGGTTTCGAGCACGAGACCCGTTACCGGAGCGCCAATTTCGGCCGGCGGACGCTGACCGTCATCCCGCAGGGCGCGATGGTGGTGGTCATCAAACCGCCCTGAACCGTGTCTCCACTTTCGTGCGCCGATTCCTCGCGCCGCTAGCCGTCCGACACCAGGACCGGCTGCTGCAGCTGCATTGCGTCCGGGACGCGGGAAGCCTTGTTCGACAGGCGCGCCCTTAGATGCTCCGAAAGGCGGATGGCGAGAGCCACGATCATCAAGGTCGGGTTCGCGTGGCCGCCTGTCGGGAAAACCGAGCTGCCCGCGACATACAGCCTGTCCACACCATGCACCTGGCAATCGGCATCGACGACGCCCCGCTTCGGATCGTCGGACATCCGCGTCGTGCCGCTCGGATGGCAGCCATCCTGGAACACGGCATTTTCGAACCGGTCGTCGCGTACCCAGTCGGCCAGCCGAATCCGGGGCAGGCCGAGGCGTGCGAACTCCGCGGCGATGGTTTTCGCCAGGACAGCCTGGGACCGCATTTCAGACCGTCCGACCCGCCAGTCGATCCTGGTGATCGGCAGGCCCAACCAGTCCCGGCGCTGGCTGAGCTGGACGCGACTTTCGGGATCGGGGACCTGCTCGGACGATACCAGGAAACCGACCTTCGCGATCTTGCGCCTGATCTTCCCGCGCGTCGTCAGGTACGACCGCGCACCCTTGGCCAACAAGCCCGGCTGGCTCGCCACCAGCCTGGCATCGCGCCACGTCTGCTGGCGTGGCCTGTTGGCAAGGCGCTTGAGTGCGCTGAACGGGTCATCCTCGGCCACGATTTCATAGGGCCATGCGGCGCAATTGAGCAGTTCTTCCGCGCGCTGCAGCTCCGGGCTGAGCACGAACCCGTGGCAGGATTCGTGCCGGCGGCGCTGGCTGTCCAGATTGTACGGCCCGAACAGGCTGCGAAACCACTCGGTGTCGCAAGCGTCGATATGGGCGATCAAACTGAAATCGCGCGGGTGGTCGATCAGATAACGGCCGACCAGATCATGCGTGTTGCCAACGCCTCCCCCCCTCGCACGGTTGGAGTTCAGCAGGATGCGCGCATTCTCGATCCCGCCGGCGCACAGGACGACGGCCCGCGCGCGCACCGACAGGCGCCTGCCGGATGCGTCCGCGACCTCGAGGGACTCGATCCGCCGGCCGGAAGGAACGGTGTTCAGGTGGGTGACCGTCGCACGCACGAACACCGACAGGTTGGCACCGCGCCGCGACGTCAGAACGCGGCCGAAATCGATCGAAGGCGGGTCCTCCCACAAGATCGAACGCATCAGCGCGGGGTCTACGGCGGCGCGGGGCCGAAGGCCCTCGGGCATCGGGCGCCGCCTGTCGCCCTCGTGATACGGCCCGACATCCAGGTGGATCGCCGCCCGGTCCACGTAGGAAGCCATCGTCTCGGCGCCGAATGGCCAGCCGGATCGCGGGACCCAGGGACGCGCCTCGTAATCGATCGCGTCGAGTGGGATGCACCGCCCGTTCCACAGCCGCGACGTGCCTCCCAGGACGCGCGACCGGCCGTTGAACAGCGGCACGCCGACATCCTCGATCTCGTTGAGCGCGTTTGCATCCGGCTCCGGCGCATGGCCGCCGCTTTCGAGCATCAGGATGCGCAGCCCGCTATCCTCGAGTTCCTGCGCGATCGCCCAGGCGGCGGGGCCGCTGCCGATCAGGCAAAGGTCGGCCTCGATGGGAGAAGTGGCATCGACAGTCCGGAGATCGGTGATGCTCATCTTCTTGTGTTCCGACCATCCACGACCTGAAGCTCCAGCAACGGCGCCTGGTGTTGAAAGGCGGCATCTGCCAAAATCACGATCCAGTGCATCGATCAAAGCTTAGCGAGTGGCCGCGCCGGGCGCCGCTCCGGCGCCTGCCGCTCGGGGCGCCTTCAAGTCTGGGCGTCGAGACCGCGCCATCTTAAAGCGTGCGCCATCTTAAAGCATGAAGCGTCAAGGCGCTTTGTCTGCTAGCATCTGTTCCCTCCGGATTCCGTCCGCTTGCCGTTGCGGGAAGCATTGACCTCCGATCTAAAGGTTTTCTGCTTTCATGCCGACGCCGTTCTCGCCGGAAGATCTCAGCCGCGCCTTTGACCGGGGCATGCTCAGGCGGGGACGGTCGCTGATCCTGCTCGAGGCGGTGAGCGTGACCCTCCAGGAGGCATCGATCGGCGTGGTGGTGGACCATCTCGATCTGCGCCATACGGCCCGTGTCACGCCTTCGGTGCGGGGCGACCGGGTGGTGTTCCTGAACCGGTGCAGTTGCGGCCAGCCGGCCTGCCTGCACGCCGCGGCGGGCGCGCTCGCGGCGCTGGATCGTTTTCCGGCCCTGCGGAAGGACGAAGCCAAGGATCTGCCTGCGGCGCCGCCGCTGCCGGACGAGCGGCGGCGGCTGGTGTTCGAGCTGGCTCCGGGCGAGCT
>CAXTCT010000165.1:0-5081 GCA_964242565.1 uncultured Acetobacteraceae bacterium
GGCCGCAGGACGGCGGATCGTCCTGGCTGCCGGCGGAACTGGACGCCGCGGTCGCGCGCATCGCCACCCTGTCCTGGCAGATCGGCATCGGTCCGGCCGCCGAACAGGCCAGGCTGCCGCGGGTGTTGCGCCTGCTGTCGAGTGCCAGGCGGCCCCCGGCTTCGGCCCCGCCGCCGGTAGCCCGGACGGAACGCGGCGACGCCAACCTCGATGGCGTGGTCACCGCCCGCATCGTGCAGGCCGAGGCATCGCTGCAACAAGCGCGTGCCCTGTTCAGCGACCCGATCACGTTCCTCGCAGCCTGGCGCGACGACCATGCCGCCACGCTGCACACGCTGGAGCAGCCGGACTGGCTCCTCGATGGCTGGGACCGGCTCTGCCTGCTGCCCGGCGATGCCGTCGAGACGGGAGCCCTGGCGCAGATGCTGCTGTACCGCGAAACAACCGGCGAGGAAGACCGGCGCATCGGGACGAGAGGCTCCGAGCCGGATTGGGCCGTGTCACCGGGTATCACCGGCGCCGCCGTCGCGATCGAGCGGCTGGCACGCAACGAGGCCATGCGGTTGCAGGAGCTTGAGCTGCATGACCCCGATCTCGAAATCCTGCCTGCCTCGACGGCCCAGCCAAAGCTGGCCAGATTCCATGTCTGACAAGAGCAACACCCTGCGCGGCCTGTCCAATGACCTGCGCGATGCCAGCGACAGCACGATCCTGCGCGTCACCCGCGCCATCGACACGCTGCCTCAGCGTGGCGAGGCCGATCAGCTGCTTGCCCCGTTGCGCCCGCGTCTGACGAGCTTGCGTCCGCCGCGGCCTCGCGTGCTGGCACGGGTGCTGTTCATGCCCTTGCATCCGGTGATCGTGGCACCCGGGGAGTGGCGTCCGGGGAATGCCACCATCCCGCGCAGCCTGATCGCGCCGGTCACAGCCCTGATCAGCAGCCGACTTCCCGACCTCGCCACGGTCGAGGCATCGCTGGCCGCCGGCGACGAGCTGGATGGACGGCTGTGGGAGGACGCGGCCGCCATCCTGGCGGCCGGCCCGCTGCCGGTGGAATGGAGCCTGCCTGCCTTCCAGGCCACGGTCGGGATCAAGCCGCAGGCCCTGCAGCCTTTGCTTGACGTGATCCGGCTGGTGTTCGCCCATGCTCCTGTCATGGGCCAGGAGCAGGACCCCCCCTGGGAAAGCGTCCGGCCGCTGTTGCTGGAGGCCGCACGATCCGGCCCGCTGAGCTGGAGCATCGTGCTGGCGCTGCTGTTCGAGAACACCGCCGCCCCTGCGGCCCTGGTGGAGCGCGTGCTGTTGCTGACACGCGAGACTGGTTTCGCGCGCCAGCTCGATGCCAGACTGCACAACGTGATCGAAACCGTGGTCGACAGGCTTGACCGCGCGGCGTCCGACCAGGCGCCCACCGATGAGGCGCTGCACGCGCAGGCCGAGCGCGCCGCTCGCCTTGCCGGCTTCAGCGCCCTGCGCGGGGACATGCAGGCTTTCGCCCGGCGGCTGACGCAGCGCCGTCAGCAGATGGCGGAGCAATGCTCGGCGCAGCTCGCCAGCGGCCTGTCCGACGCGGCTTCGGCCTGCGTGCCGGCGGGCACCCTGACGCCCGAGGCCGAACAGGAGGCGGCCGAACGTCTGGAAATCCGCCTGCGTTCGCTTCGCCGGCTCGATCTGGCGGCGCGCCCGCTGGGAGAGGCGCAAGGTCGCGATCGGCTTCTGGCGGAGGCGGCAGCCTTCTATACCGGCGATGCTGCTCCGGCCTGGCTGACCCAGGCGGATCGCCTGCGCCTGTGCGAGATCCTGGTCGGCGCCGAGGCGGCCTTGCGTCTGGTGCAACCCGATCCCGCAGGCGAGCGCCGACCTTCCGGATCCCGGGTTGCCTGACGAACGCTTGACCGGGCGACGCGCGCATCGGAGCCTTGCGTCCATGGCGACGCCTTCCCCATTGAACGAGATCCGGAGCCGCATGGCGACCGCGGCACATGCCTGCCATCGTGATCCCGGTGCCATCGCCCTGGTCGCGGTGTCCAAGACCCATCCCGCCGTTTCGGTCGCAACCCTGCTCGAGCAGGGACAGCGGCGGTTCGGCGAGAACCGGGTGCAGGAGGCCCTGGAGAAATTTCCCGGGTTGCGCATCCGCCATCCCGATCTGCGGCTGCATCTGATCGGGCCGCTGCAGACCAACAAGGCGCTCGATGCCGTCCAGGGCTTCGACGTCATCGAGACGCTCGACCGGCCGCGCCTGGCCGACGCCATAGCGCGTGCCGCGGAAAAGGCCGCCCGGCTGCCGGAGCTGCTGATACAGGTCAATATCGGCGACGAGCCGCAGAAGGCGGGCGTGGCACCTGCCCAGGCCGAAGCGTTCATTCGCGCCTGCCGGGAGCGGTTCGGCGCCGCGCTGACCGGCCTGATGTGCATCCCGCCGGCAGAAGACGATCCAATGCCGCATTTTCGCGCGCTGGCCGCAATGGCGGCGGCCAGCGGTCTGTCGGGGCTGTCGATGGGCATGTCCGCCGATTTCGAGCTGGCGATCGCGGCCGGCGCCACGCAGGTGCGGGTCGGCTCCGCGCTGTTCGGCGAAAGACCCCGGCTTGCTTCCCCGGAGCATTAAATCGTATGGGCGGCCTCGGCTGTTCCAAGCCCCGATCTTATGCGTCCAGCACCCGCGCCCTATTTACTGGCCGAAACGCCAGCCTTCCCGGAGCCCCTTCCATGAGCCGTAACGCCGGAGCGCCTGCAGATGGCGTCCAGCTTTCTTCAACCAGCCCGGCGTCCGGAAACCCGGCTTCCGGGGCGAACATGGCTTTCCCAAATCATCCGGTTGCAGCGGGGCCGCATCGCGGCGGTCTGGGCATCGCCTCCCTGCTCGGCGTCCTCGGCGTGGTCTACGGCGACATCGGCACCAGCCCGCTCTACGCCCTGAAAGCCACGATAGGCATCATCAGCGTCAAGGCGCCCACGACGGGAGAGATCGTCGGCGTCGAGAGCCTGATCTTCTGGTCGCTGATCCTGGTCGTCACCATCAAATACGTGACGCTGATCATGCGGGCGGACAACGATGGCGAAGGCGGCATCCTCGCCCTGATGGCGTTGGCCCAGCGCGTCGCCGTCAGCACCCGCATGCGCGGGATTCTGGGGCTGGTCGGCATCATCGGCGCCTGCCTGTTCTTCGGCGACGGCACCATCACGCCGGCGATCTCGGTGCTGTCGGCGATCGAGGGCCTGGAAGTGAGCCTGCCCTCCGCGCGCGAGGTGGTGCTGCCGATCGCCGTCGTGGTGATCGTGGCGCTGTTCACCCTGCAATGGCGCGGCACCGGCAGCGTCGGCCGCATCTTCGGTCCGATCATGCTGCTCTGGTTCGTCAGCATCGGCGTGCTCGGCGCCATCGAGGTGGTGCGGCATCCATTCGTGCTGACGGCGCTGCTGCCGCATCACGCGGTGATCTTCATCGTGCATCATGGCTGGCTCGCCTTCGTGGCCCTCGGCGCCGTGGTGCTGGCGGTGACCGGCGCCGAGGCGTTGTATGCCGACATGGGCCATTTCGGCCGGGCGCCGATCCGGCTGTCGTGGCTGTTCCTGGTGCTGCCCTGCCTGGCGCTGAATTACCTCGGCCAGGGCGCGCTGATCATCTCGCATCCGTCGGCCATCGCGAACCCGTTCTTCCTGCTCGTGCCTCACTGGCTGCGGCTGCCGATGGTGCTGCTGGCCACCGCCGCCGCCGTGATCGCCAGCCAGGCGATGATCACCGGGGCCTATTCGCTGGCCCGGCAGGCGGTGCAGCTCGGCTATCTGCCGAGGATGCGGGTGAGCCACACCAATCCGGACGAGGAGGGCCAGATCTACGTCCCGCAGATCAACCGCGCCCTCATGGTGGGCGTGCTGCTGCTGGTGCTGGTGTTCCGCTCGTCCGACGCCCTCGCATCGGCCTACGGCATCGCCGTGACCGGCACCTTCATGTGTACCTGCATCCTGGCCATGGTGGTGTTCCGCCGGCAATATGGCTGGTCCCGCTTCGCCGCGATCAGCGTGTTCGGCGGCTTCTTCCTGGTCGACGCCGTGTTCTTCGCGGCCAATGCCCTCAAGATCCCGCAGGGCGGCTGGGTGCCGGTCCTGCTTGGCATCGTTCTGACCGCGGTCATGACGAGCTGGAAGCGGGGACGCGAGCTGCTCGCCCTGCGCTGGAAGCAGGACAGCATGCCGCTCGCCTCCTTTCTCGCTCGCCTGCCGCAATCGCGCACCGTGCGGGTACCCGGCATGGCGGTGTTCCTGACCGGCAATCCCGACGTCGTGCCGGCCTCGCTGCTGCATAACCTCAAACATAACAAAGTGCTGCACGAGAAGGTGCTGTTCGTCACGATCCAGAATCTCGACCAGCCGGAAGCCGGGCGCGGCCACCGCCTGAAGGTCGAAGAGCTGGCGCCGGGAATGCACCGAGTGTTCCTGCGCTACGGCTTCATGGAGAGCCCGAACCTGCCGCGCGCGCTCGAAGACCTGCGCAGCGCCGGGGTGGCGTTCGATTCCATGCAGGCGAGCTATTTCGTCAATCGCGAGGTGCTCGTCCGCGCCACCATTCCGCGCATGCCCCTGTGGCGGCTGTCGCTGTTCCTGATGCTGGCGCGCAACGCGGTGACCACCACCGAATTCTTCCGTATCCCGAGCGACCGCGTGGTGGAGCTGGGCGTACGCGTCGCGATCTGATGGCAGCCCCGCTCGCGCTTTATATCCACTGGCCGTTCTGCCTGGCGAAATGCCCCTATTGCGACTTCAATAGCCATGTGCGCGAGACCTTGCCCGAACGCCGTTTCGCGGCCGCCCTGCGCACCGAGCTGGCTTACGAGGCGGCCAGGGTGAATGCGGGGGTGAATGCCGGGATGAATGCCGGGGGCCGGCGCGTGCTCGGCTCGATCTTCTTCGGCGGCGGCACGCCGAGCCTGATGCGGCCCGACAGCGTTGCCGCCCTGGTCGAGCAGGCCACCAGCCTGTTCGAGGCGTCACCGGAGCTGGAGATCACGCTCGAAGCCAACCCCACCAGCGTCGAGATCGGCCGGCTGCGCGGCTTTCGCGCTGCCGGCGTCAACCGC
>CAXTCT010000166.1:0-5050 GCA_964242565.1 uncultured Acetobacteraceae bacterium
CGCCGCAGCATCAACCCGGCCACGACGAACCCGAGCCCGGTCAGCAGCAGCGGCATGCGCTGGCCGGCCAGCACCATGACCGCCAGGCCGCCAAGCAGGATGGCGGTCGCACCCGCACGGCCGCGAGCCTTGTCGCCGCGGCGCATCAGCCATGCGGCTGCCGGTAGCAAGGCCGGGAACAGCAGCCTCGATAACGGGGCGGCGGCGCGAGGCTTGTCGTAGGGACCGGTCAGCGTTCCGTCATGAAAGCGCGCATCCCCGAACAGGTTGACGCCGGCCACCGCCTGCAGCAGCAGCTGGCCGGCGATATAGGCGAAGCTCGCGGCGACAAGCCATCCCATCGCCCGGCGGTGCAAGGACCGCCGCAGGGTCCAGGCCTGCAGGGCGGCGGCAAAGGCGAGGAAACGTATCGTTGCCAGCGCCTGGACGAAAGAAGCCTTTCCTCCCTGGCCCAGCGCGCCGTACGGCAGCGAGCAGATCACCAGCCATGACCACCACAGCAGTGCCACGCGCACCCAGCCCTGGTCGATCCAGCCCCAGTCCCCTGCCAACGCCGAGCGCCAGAGAAAGCCGATCGCGGTGACATCGATCATGGCCTCGGCCGCGCCGCGCCCGTGCAGGAGGAAGACCGGGCAGAGCAACGTGGTGACCAGGCCCAGGCGATCGAGCCAGCGGATCAGGAGAAAGCGCATCATCGCAAGCGCATTGGCCGGTTGAGGCTGCTTAGGCAAGGGCCGCGCCGCTGTGGAAGCCGGTATCGCGCGCCGGGCCATGGACTTCCCGCCTTCTAGGTCGTGAACTCCTCGTTCTCCAGCTCACGCACACCATCGGACCGGAACGGGTGGATGGCGGCTTCCGACTGGAACCGCCGCTCTATGCCCTTGCCTTCCGCCTTGGCCGCATAGAGAGCGGTGTCGGCCTTGCGATGCAGAACCATGAGGGTCGTGCCGTCCTCCGGCGCGCAGGCATAGCCGATACTGATGCCGATGCGCACGGGCGGTCCGGTCTCGAGTTGATAGGGCTGGCCGCCGATGCTCCGGATGATATCCTCCGCGAAGTTCCGGCTGGCAGCCGCAGCCAGGCCGGGTGCTAGGATGACAAACTCGTCGCCTCCCAGCCGGGCAACGGCATCGCCTGAGCGGATGCTCGCCTTCAGCCGTTGAGCGACCGCCCGCAGAAGATCATCTCCGGCGTGATGGCCCAGCCTGTCGTTGACCAGCTTGAAGCCGTCGAGGTCGAGATAGAAGAGACTGAAGCAGTCATCGACCGCCTGGCTCTGCCGAGAAAGGATCTCCGTCAGGCCAAAGCGGTTCCACAATCCGGTGAGCGGGTCATGCCGGGCGACATCCAGGCTTTCATGCTGTGCCTGGAGTGTGGCGATCGACAGGCCATGCAGGCGCCGGACGATGGCCATGCTGCCGGACATGAACAAAGGCAGCTGCAGCAGAAACACCAGCAACCAGCGATTTCCCGACAAGGCGGCCCCCGCCACGAACGGCAGGATGCACAGGCAGACGAGCAGGGATGCCAGCCGAGGTGCGGGATAGTTGCGCGCGCATAGCGGCCCCAGCAGGGCCATGATGGTGGCCGCGGCCAGGATCTGCAGGGTCTGGATGCCGCTCAGCATCGCCATGAAGGCGATGGCCCCCTGCAGCGCGGACCAGAGTATCGCCGTGAACAGATAAAGATCGGTCGGCGTTTGCCTGCCCTGTATGGAGGCGACCGCGACGCGCCGGAGCACCCATAGCCGCGCGGCTGCCAGCCCCAGCTCGATCGCCATGAAGGCCGCGAAACTGCGTCCACCTCGCAGGTCGATGGCGGCGCCATTGAGAAGCAGCCCGCTCAATACGCCCGCAATCACCGCAAATGGCGAGGTGAACAGCTCGCCGAACAGCACATCCCGGATCTGAGCGGGAACGTCCGGGCCGCACCGGGTCAGCCATCGGAGGATGACATACGATGCCGGCGTGTAGCTGCGCGTCTGTTTCGTCATCAGGCCTCCTTGTCCGGAAGCTACACATCAAAGATTAACATGCCCTTGTCTCGGGGCCGGCGTGTTTGCATGGTCACCCGGCCTTCTGGAGAGTTCGAACCAATGCCCTCCCCGCATCCCCGGACCGGCCCTGCCAACCGGTGCCGCCTGCTGCCGGTACTGGCGACGACCCTGGCGGCGACCCTGGCCCCCTCCACGGCCATGTCCGTGCAGGGGATGCCCGTCGATCGCCCGCCGGCCGCGCACATGGCACCCGTCACCGACCTCTATTTCGGCCGGTCCATCACCGATCCGTATCGCTGGATGGAGAGCGAGCCGGAACCCGAATTCCGGCGGTTCCTGCACGGCCAGGACGACTATGCCCGTTCGGTGCTGGGACGCATCCCCGGTCGCGACACGCTGCTCGCCGCCATATCCGCGACGGACGGGCTCACCACCAGGGTCAGCATGATGACCTCGGCGAACGGCACGCTGTTCTATCTCAAGCGCGATCCGGGCGCGCAGATCGCAAGGCTGGTGATGCGCGGCGCGGATGGCCGGGAAATCGTGCTGGTCGATCCGGCCGCGCTGGGAAACGCGACCAGCCATGCCGAGATCGACCAGTTCGCCCCGTCGCAGGACGCCAGTCTGGTCGCCTACGGCCTTTCGACGGGCGGCTCGGAGAAAAGCGTCCTGCATGTCATCGAGACCGCGACCCGCGCGATCCGGCCCGACGTGATCGACCGCGCGCAATTCGCCCAGGTCTCCTGGGCGCCTGACGGCAACAGCTTCTTCTATTCCCGGCTGCCGCGGCCCGATCCGAAGGCCCGCGCGGCGGAGGCCTATTCGCATCTGCGCGTGTTCCGCCACCGGCTCGGCACGGATACGGACAGGGACCAGCTCATCCTGAGCTCAGACGACCTGCCCTTCCCGTTCAAGGCGGCCCAGCTTTTCCCCGCCCTGTCGGTGGTTCCGGGATCGGATCATGTTCTGGCCGAGATCAGCGACGGCGTCTCGCCGGAGGTCGCGATCTACACCGCGCCCTACGCCAGCCTCGACCAGCCGAAGATCCCGTGGCGGCAGGTGGCGGACCAGGGCGACGCGGTGGTGAACGCCGCGGTGCGCGGCAGCCGCATCGACCTGCTCACCCACAAGGACGCGCCCCACCTCAAGATCGTCGAGACCGATCTCGCCTCCCCGTCCTTCGACAAGGCAAGCCTGCTGGTCAGGCCCGGGAGCGGCGTGCTGACCGGGCTGGGCCTGGCCGCGGACGGTCTCTATGTCGCGCGCAGGGACGGCTCGGTCATGACCCTGCTGAGGCTCGCCGACCGGAGCACCTCCGACCCGGCCGGGACTAACGGGTCGAGGGTTCCGGAGATCATCACGCTTCCCTTCTCCGGCACGATCGCGCCGCCGCTGGAGGATGAAGGTGGCCTGGTGACCGACCCGACCCGGCCGGGTGCGGAGATCAGCCTGGAGTCGTGGGTGCGGCCTCTTGTCTGGCTGCATTATGATCCGGCGGCGCGTTCGATCGCCGATCTCGGGATCATCCCGGCTTTCCCGCGCAACCTCAGGCCCTATCAGGTGACCGAAACCAGCGCGCGCGCCGCGGACGGCACGCTGATCCCGCTTTCCATCGTCGGCCGCCGCGATCTGGCCCATGACGGCAAGCGGCCGGTGCTGCTCGACGGCTACGGCTCGTACGGCATTGCCTATGACCCGGAGTTCGTGCCCGCCATGCTGCCCTGGCTCGACCAGGGCGGCGTGTTCGCCGTCGCCCATGTGCGCGGCGGCGGCGAAGAGGGCCAGGCCTGGCACGCCGGTGGCCGGATCGCGACCAAGATGAACGCGATCACGGACTTCCTGGCCTGCGCGCGCGAGTTGATCGCCCGGCGTTACACCGATCCCGCGCATCTGGCGGGAACCGGCACCAGCGCCGGCGGCATTCTGATCGGCGGCGCCATCACCCAGGCGCCGGGGCTGTTCCGCGCCGCCCTGATCCGGGTCGGCGCGACCAACACGCTGCGTGAGGAATTTTCCGAGAATGGTCCGTCCAACATCCCCGAATTCGGCAGCGTGACCGACCCCGGGCAGTTTCCGTCGCTGCTGCGCATGGACGCCCTGAACCATGTGAAAGACGGGGTCGCCTATCCGGCGGTGCTGCTGACCGGCGGCGCCGACGATCCGCGCGTGCCGGTTTGGGAGCCGGCCAAGATGACGGCGCGGCTGCAGCATGCAACGTCCAGCGGGCGCCCCATCCTGCTGCGCATCGAGTTCGACGCGGGCCACGGGATCGGCTCGACCCGTGCCCAGCGCGACGCCGAAACCGCGGACGAACAGGCTTTCCTGCTCTGGCAGATGGGCGAGCCGGGCTATCAGCCAGGCTTCGAAAAGGACGTCGCGGCACGACCCTGACGGCGAAATTTGGTTCTGTGGTGGGAACTAGCCGGGGGGACTCGGCGCTCAGCTTTTGTTGTCGATCACCGTGCCGAGGCGCGAAAGGGGGCTTGCATGCAGGTTCGCCCGTTCGAGCGAGGCATTCGGTGCGCACTCGGCGGTCATGCGCACGGCATCCGGGCGCATGACCGGCAGGCCTTCCGACGATGCGACGAAACCAACGCAACCCTAGAAACGAATGGTGATGACCATGGCAAGTGAAACCGTTGTAGCCGTATTTTCCACCCAGGAGCATGCCGAGGCCGCTGTTGCCGATCTGGTCGCGGCCGGCGTTCCCTCCGCGTCGATCAGGCATTACGCCCGTGATCCGGCCGAGACCGACCTGACGTCGAATTCGGTCGATAATGGTCGGCATGGCGGGTTCTGGGCCTGGCTGACCGGCCAGGAAACGACGCATGAGCATCATGACGTCTATGATCGCTCCCTGCAGTCCGGCCGGACGGTCGTGACGGTCATCAGCGACGGCAGCAATGCCCAGGCGATCTATGCGGTGCTCGAGCGTCATGATCCGGTGGATCTGGACGAGCATGCGACCAGCGACGCCACCCAGACCACCGGCGCCAGCTATTCCGGCACGACCGCCACGGCCGGGGTCGCCGCCGCCGATACGGGAGCCGCCGG
>CAXTCT010000167.1:0-5048 GCA_964242565.1 uncultured Acetobacteraceae bacterium
GGCCGGACCCTGGCCCGGGCCCTGCCCCGGCCCCTGGGCCGGACCCTGGGCCGGTGCCGCCGTGGGTGCTGCGAGCAGCAGGGCCGCCATGAGGGCGGCCCGTAGGCGCGCCCTAGGCATGCGCCGCGCCCAGGGTGGCGGCGATGCGGGTGCAGGCCTCCTCCAGCCGCTCGCGCCCGACCGCGAAGCATAGCCGCAGGCAGCCCTCTCCGGCCGCGCCGAAGGCAAGTCCCGGCGCCAGCCCGACCCGTGCCTCATGCAGCAGGCGACGGGCCAGGGCCACGCTGTCGGTGCAGCCGGCCACCGCGAAGAAACAATACATCGCCCCTCCCGGCACCGGCACGCTGACGCCCGGAATGGCGCCGAGGCGGGAGCAGGCCAGGTCACGCATGTCGCGGTAGCGTGCGATCGTGGAGGCGATGAAATCCTCACCCTGTTCCACGGCAGCGATCCCGGCCAACTGGACGAAGGGCGGCGCGCAGGAGACGTTGAACTCGCTGATCTTGCCAAGGGTGGCCATCAGCGCGCCCGGCGCCGTGATCCAGCCCAGACGCCAGCCGGTCATCGCCCAGCTCTTGGAAAACGAGTTGATCCCGACCACCCGGTCCTCGGGAGCGGCGATGTCCAGGAATGACGGCGACGCCCGCCCCTCGAACACCACGCGCTCATAGACGTCATCGGCCAGGATCCAGATGCCATGCCGGCGGCAATGCGCGAGCAGGATTTCCTGTTCAGCCCGCGACAGCATCCAGCCGGTCGGGTTCGCCGGTGCGTTCAGCATCACCATGCGCGTGCCCGGCGTGAGGGCAGCCAGCAACGCCGCCATGTCGATGGTCCAGGCACCGTCCGGGCGATGGGCATCCAGGCTGAGCGGGACCGTGACGATGTCCGCCCCCAGCACGCGCGGGATGCCGGCGAGATTGGGCCAGTACGGCTCCGGCAGCACCACCCGGTCACCCGGGTCGAGCAGAGCCTGGCAGACCAGCATGATCGCATTGACGCCCGAGGCGGTGACGCAGATCCGCTCGAAGCCGGCGGCGCGCCCGAGGCCGGCCTGATAGGTCGCGATCGCCGCTCGCAGGGGATCGATGCCGAAATTCGAATTGTAGAAAGTGTGCCCCGCGTCGAGGGCCTGCTTGGCCGCTTCACGGATGAAGTCCGGGGTCACCATGTCCGGCTCGCCGAACCAGAGCGGTATCACCCCCGGCAGCCCCTCGCCCTCGGCGAAGACGGCACGGATCAGCGAGCCGTCCAGCCCCTCCATCGCGGCGCGGGCGACCGGCGGGAATTTGCCTTGTTGCTCAACGGCATGATGGTTCATGATCAATGCCGGAAATGGCGCATGTCGGTGAACACCATGGCCACCCCGGCCTTGTCCGCGGCGGCGATGACCTCCGCATCGCGAACCGATCCGCCCGGCTGGATCACCGCCGTGGCACCGGCCGCGACCGCCGCTTCCAGGCCGTCGGCGAACGGGAAGAAGGCATCCGACGCCACCACACTGCCTCGGGTCAGGGGTTCGGCCAGGCCGGCGGCCTGCGACGCCGCCTCGCTCTTGCTGGCGGCGATGCGGGCGGAATCCACCCGGCTCATCTGACCGGCGCCGACACCCACCGTGGCGCTGTCCTTCACGTAGATGATCGCGTTGGACTTCACATGCTTGCAGACGCGGAACGCGAAGACGAGGTCCGACAGCTCCCGCGGGCTCGGCGCGCGCTTCGTGACGACCTTGAGCATCGAGCCATCCAGCCGTCCGGCATCGCGATTCTGCACCAGGAACCCGCCGGCGACCGAACGCAGCATCAGCCCGCCTGTGGCCGGATCGGGCAGGCTCCCGGTCAGCAGCAGCCGCAGGTTCTTCTTGCGGGCCAGCACGGCGCGCGCGCCCTCGGTGGCATCGGGGGCGACGATCACCTCGGTGAAGATCGCGGCGATGCGGCTGGCCGCCGCCTCGTCCAGGATCCGGTTCAACGCGACGATGCCGCCGAACGCCGAGACCGGGTCGCAACGCAGCGCCAGGTCCCAGGCGGCCTCGATGCTGACGGCGCTGGCGACGCCGCACGGATTGGCATGCTTGACGATCACCACAGTCGGCTGCTCGAACTCGGCGACGGCCTCGAAGGCCGCGTCGGTGTCGTTGAGGTTGTTGTACGACAGCGCCTTGCCCTGGATCTGCCGCGCCGTGGCGATGCCGGGCCGGTTGCTGCCGTCGGTATAGAAGGCGGCCGCCTGGTGCGGGTTCTCGCCGTAGCGCAACAGCTCCGCCCGCACGCCGGACAGGCTCAGCCGCTGCGGGAATTGATCCCCGCGCTCGGCGGCGAACCAGTTGGCGATCGCTCCGTCATAGGCGCAGGTGCGCGCATAGGCCGCTCCCGCCCAGGCCCGGCGATCCGCCCGCGTGGTGCCGCCGAGCGCTGCGATGGTCTCGATCAGCGCCTCGTACTGGCCAGGATCGGTCAGCACCGCGACATGGGCGTGGTTCTTCGCGGCCGCGCGGATCAGCGCCGGACCGCCGATATCGATATTCTCGATGCAGTCCGCGGACAGGGCCCCGGCAGCCACGGTCGCCTCGAAGGGATAGAGATTGACGCAGACGAGGTCGATCGGCGCGATGCCATGCTCGGCCATCTGCGCCACATGCGACGGAAGATCGCGCCGGCCCAGGATGCCGCCATGGATCTGCGGCACCAGCGTCTTGACCCGCCCGTCCAGGATCTCGGGAAAGCCGCTATGGTCGGATACCTCCTTCACGGGCAGGCCGGCCTCGCGCAGCGTCCTGGCCGAGCCGCCGGTGGAAAGCAGTTCCGCGCCATGACGCAGCAGCGCCTCGCCCAGCGCCACCAGCCCGCTCTTGTCGGACACCGAGATCAGGGCGCGGCGGATCGGGACGATATCGGGCTCGGAAGTGGCGCTCATGCGGATGGCCTCGTTCGACGCGAAAGGCTGGCGTTTATCCCGCCCTCGCCTCTCGCACAAATGCAGCCAACGCCAGCCTCACCTGCGAACCCGTGCGAGCCCGTCGATCAGCAGCTGCAGCAACTGGTCCGGCCGGTTGGTCACCCCGAATGCCCCCGCCGGCACGCCGGCACCCGGCAGCAGCCTGCCGACATAGAAGATCACCGGCTGCTCGAACCCCGCCTCGCGCAGCAACGGGATCATCTTGAGGCCGGCGGCGGGATCGACCTGCGGCAGGTCCCGGCTGATGTCGGACAGGATGAGGTGGTAGGGCTGATGCTGGCCGGTGCTCGCGCGCAGGGTGGTGATCGCTTCCTCCGTGGTGACCGCGAAAGTGACCAGCGCGCCGAAGCTGCGCAGCATCCGGCTCTCGTTGCGGTTGTTCGAAGGCTGGTCGTCGATCCACAGGATCTCCGCGCCCTCGAACAGCTTGCGGTTGGCATTGGCGCGGTCGAGCGCCGCCTTGCGGTCACCGGCCGGAACCTCGACCGGCCATTTTCCGGTCTTCTGCGCCAGCTCGATGGCGGCATCCATGGCGGCCCCGCCGGACAGGGCAAATCTGACGCCGAAGCCCTCGATGCCATTGACCCGACCGATCATGTCGCCCAGCGGACGGCGCAGCAGCCAGAACACGTAGGCCGCGAGAAGCGTCCAGACCAGCGGCGTCAGCGCCGCGATGACCCGCACGGTCCCGTCGAAATTCATGGCTGAGGCTTCCTGCGCGGCATTGGGCGGGAAGTATGGATCGACCCAGCCCGCCGGTTCAAAGCAAACGAACCTTCCGCGGCATGACCCGAAGCTCCGGATTCGCCGGGATGGCGAGCCTGTCCTACCGGGCGCCGGAGAATTCGGTCATCAGTCTCGCCACCGCCACCGGATCATTCTCCTCGCCGACACGCCGGGCGAAGCGGCGGCATTCGTCGAGGCTGACCGAACGCACCGCCTGCTTGACCCGCGGCACCGCCGACGCATTCATGCTGAACGAGCGCAGCCCGAGGCCCAGCAGCAGCGGCACCACCTGCGGGTTGCCGGCCACCTCGCCGCAGATCGAGACCGGCCGGCGCAGGCGCAGGGCGGCGGCGGTAACGTCGCCGATCAGACGGATCACCGCCGGATGCAACGGATCGTACAGCGACGAGACGCTGGCCGACCCGCGATCGACCGCCAGCGTGTACATCGTCAGGTCGTTCGAGCCGATGGCGAGGAAATCCGCCTCGAACGCGAGGGCCTCGGCGCCGATGGCTGCCGCCGGCGTCTCGATCATGACGCCGAGGGGCGGCAGCTTATCGGCCAGCCGGACCCCCTTGCGACGCAGCCGCCGTGCCACCCGCTCATAGATCTCGCGCGCCGCGCGCAGCTCGCCCAGGGTCGTCACCATCGGCAGCAGGACACGCACCGGACCCGCGCTCGCCGCGCGCAGGATCGCCGCGAACTGCGTCTCCAGCACATGGGGATGCAGCAGCAGCAGCCGCAGGCCGCGCAACCCCAGCGCCGGATTGAGATCGCCGCCGCCGGGACCGAAGCCGGCGTTGCCCAGCGCCTCGCTCTGCTTCTCGCCGCCCCAGTCGAGCACGCGGATGGTGGTGCAATCCGCGCCCATCGCCTCGACCACCTCGCGATAGACCGCCTCCTGGGCGGCTTCGTCGGGCAGGAATTCGGCGTTGATGAACAGGAACTCCGTCCGCAGCAGGCCGATGCCGGCGGCACCCGACTGGGCGATCAGGGACAGTTCCATCGGCAGTTCCAGATTGGCCTGCAGCTCGATCTTCTCGCCGCTGGCCAGTTCCGCCGGCAGCCGGCGCAGCCGGGCAAGACGCTGCCGCTCGCGCGCATAGGCGGCCACGCCACGGCGTGCCTCCGCGAGGGTCGCCGCTGTCGGATTGATGACCACCGTGCCGGTGACGCCGTCGACCACCGCCACCGCGCCCGCGCGCACCGCCTCGGTAACCCCCGGCATGCCCATGACCGACGGGATGCCGAGTGCGCGCAGCATGATGGCGGTGTGGTCCGACGAGCCGCCCTCGTCGGTCGCCACCGCGGCGATCCGGGACGGATCGATCAAGGCCGCATCGGCCGGGCGCAGCTGCTCGGCA
>CAXTCT010000168.1:0-5034 GCA_964242565.1 uncultured Acetobacteraceae bacterium
AGGTGGCGGTCGAGGCCTTCCTCGGTCTTCGCATCGGCTTTCTCGATATCGCGCGGCTGGTCGAACGGGTGATGGACCAGATCGGCGAACAATCCGCCGACGAACTCGATGCGGTGATACACTGGGACCAGGAAGCCCGCAGGGTCGCGCTGCTGCATGCGGCGTCCCTGGCCGCGGGCAAGCGCGCCGCCTAGATCGCCCACCCCGCTTGGTTCGTCCATCCGACCCGGATTCTCCGTCCCGATCCTCTTCAGGAACCACGACCCGATGCTGCTCCATCTGCTTCGCACGCCACTCGCCTTCGCCCTGGTGCTGGGCGTGCTGGTTTTCATCCACGAGCTTGGCCATTACCTGGCGGCGCGCTGGCAGGGAGTGCATGTCGAGATCTTCTCGATCGGGTTCGGGCCGCCGCTGCTGCGGTGGCATGACCGTGTCGGCACCGAATGGCGGCTCTGCCTGCTGCCGCTCGGGGGCTATGTCAAGCCGCATGGCTTCGAGGGGCCCGAGGATGCCACGCCGGAAGCGCGCGCCGCCTGGCAGCCCGGGCGCACCTTCCACGACAAGCCGGTGGGCGCCCGCGCCATCGTCATCATCGCCGGGCCGGTGTTCAATTTCCTCCTCGCCATCCTGCTGTTCACGGTGCTGTTCGCCGCGGTCGGCCGGCCGTCGGCGGTGCCGGTCGCGACCATGCGGCCGGTGGTCGGGGAGTTGGTGGCGCAAGGGCCGGCCGCGGCCGCCGGGGTGCATCCGGCGGATCGCATCGAGCAGATCGACGGCCTGAAGGTGCCGACCATCGCGGCCGTGCAGAAGCGTGTCGTCACCCTGCCTGGACCACAGATCACCCTCCAGGTCAGCCGCGACGGCCAACTGCTGAACCTGAAGCTGACCGTCGGCCATGCCGGCGCGGGGGGGCATCAGGGCGTGATCGGCGTGATGTTCACGGTGCCGCCGGCCCGGCCGCTGCCGCTGCCGCGCGCAGCCGCCGCAGGCGTGAGCGAGACCTGGAACGTGACCGTGCAGACGCTGAGCGGCATCTGGCAGATGATCATCGGCAAGCAGAGTGCCGATCAGCTCGGCGGCCCGCTGCGCATCGCGCAGCTTTCGGGGCAGGTGGCGCAGCTCGGCGTCACCAGCCTGCTCAGCTTCATCGCCCTGCTGTCGATCAATCTCGGATTGATCAACCTGTTCCCGATCCCGATCCTGGATGGCGGCCGCCTCGTGTTCTACGCCATCGAGGCGATGCGCGGCCGGCCGGTGCCGCGCCAGCTTCAGGAATATGGCTTCAGGGCGGGCTTCGCCTTGATCGCCTGCCTGTTCCTGTTCGTTACATTCAACGACCTGTCCCACCTGGGCTTGTTTCAGTGGGTTGCAGGATTGGTGGATTAGGCCCGGACGCTTGCGCAGGCGCACCCAATTCGGCTAGTTCGCCCGGGCAGTGCGCCGACAGGCCAGGAGCCTGGGATGTGCAGATGCCCGATCTAGGGGGATGGCTGGTCTTGTCCGGTAAACGTTCTGCGCTGCTTGCCTCGGTCTGCCTGCTTCCCTTCATCGTGGAAGGTTCGGCAAAGGCGCAGCCGGCCACTCCCGCCCAACCTCGTCATCGTCCCGGCCGCGCGCCGGTCAGCCATGCGGCCGTGACCGGCGGCGTGATCGAGGCGATCGAGGTGGAAGGCAACGAGCGTATCGAGACCAGCACGATCCTGTCCTATCTGCTGGTCCGCCAGGGGGACGACTTCAACCAGGACGAGCTCGACCGCTCGCTCAAGACGCTGTACGCGACCGGATTGTTCCGCGACGTGGCGCTGACGCGCCGCGGCTCCACGCTGGTGGTGCATGTCTCGGAAAATCCGATCGTCAACCGCATCGCCTTCGAGGGCAACCATTCCTCCAAGGACGAGGACCTGCGCAAGGTGCTGACCCTGCGCCCGCGCGCGGTCTACACGCCTGAAGGCGCGGCGCGCGACCGTCAGAAGATCCTCGATCTGTATGCCGCCAAGGGCCGCTATGCGGTAACCGTGACGCCGCAGCTGATCCGGCTGACCCATAACCGCGTCGACGTGGTGTTCCAGATCAGCGAGAACAACCTGACCTTGATCCAGAAGATCAGCTTCGTCGGCAACAAGGCCTTTTCCGAGGCGCGGCTGTCGCAGGTGATCACCTCCAAGGAGACGGCCTGGTACCGCTTTTTCGCCTCCTCGGACGAATACAACCCCGACCGCGTCCAGTACGACCGCGAGCTGCTGCGCCGGTTCTATCTGCGCAACGGCTATGTCGATTTCGATGTCTCCGATGCCACCGCCGAGATCTCGCCGGACCGCAAGTCCTTCTACATCACCTTCACCATCACCGAGGGGCCGCGCTACCGCATCGGCAAGCTCGACGTGCGCTCCAGCCTGCGGCACATCACCGGCGAGAGCCTGCTGCCGCTGGTGAAATCGCTCGATCATCAATGGTATGACGGCGACGAGGTGCAGCGCCTCTCCGATGCCATGCAGGACCGGCTGCAGGCGACCGGGACGCCGTTCGCCGTGGTCAGGCCCGAGATTGCCCGCAACACCGAAAACCACACCGTCGACCTGCTGTTCGACGTCAGCCAGGGACCACGCGTGTATGTCGAGCGCATCGACATCAACGGCAACACCATCACCCAGGACCATGTCATCCGCCGGCAGTTCGACATGGCCGAGGGCGACCCCTTCACGCCTACGCAGCAGCGACGCGCCAAGCAGTCGCTGGAGGATCTCGGCTTCTTCACGACCGCGAGCGTCGACACCGCACCCGGTTCGGCACCCGACAAGGTGGTGGTCAACACCGGTCTGGTGGAAAAGCCGACCGGCGAGCTGACGCTGGGCGGCGGTTATTCGACCGACGCCGGCATTCTCGGCAATGCCGGCCTGCGTCAGAAGAACCTCGTCGGCACCGGCATCGACGCCAGCCTGCAGGGCACGCTCGCCCAATACGAGAACCAGATCGACTTCTCGCTCACCGATCCCTATTTTCTTGGACGCAACCTGGTCGCCGGCATCGACCTGTTCAGCATCCAGACAGACAATCTGAACATCTCGGATTATTACGAAACCCGCCTGGGCGGCACCGCGCGCATCGGCTATGCCTATAACCGCTATCTCTCGCAGTCCTGGAACTATTCGCTGATCGATCGCGACGTCAGCAACATCAACACCGCGGCCAGCCTCTACATCCAGGCCGAGCAGGGTCATTCGCTGCTGTCCCAGGTCGGCACCACCCTGGCCTATGACAGGCGCGACAGCCGGCTGCAGCCCCATACCGGCTACATCGTCCGCATCGGCGCCGACCTCGCCGGGCTTGGCGGCAACGAGAAATACGGGCGCGGCAAGATCGATGCGGCGTACTATATCCCGCTCGACCGCTTCACCAACAACCATGACTGGACCATCGCGGTGACCGCGGGGACCGGCTACATCGCCGATTACGGCGGCGGGCGTCAGGATATCGTCGATAACTTCTATCTTGGCGGCGACAATCTGCGCGGCTTCCTCGATGGCGGCGTCGGTCCGCACACCAAGGATACGCCGGCCTATCCGGCCAGGGACGCGGTGGGTGGCCGCTTCATCTACACGCAATCGACCACGCTGAACTTCCCGCTGCCGCTGGGGCCGGATCTCGGGCTTTCGGGACGTTATTTCGTCGATGTCGGCGGACTGGGCGGAAAACGCGTGATCACGTCGGTCTTCACCGGAGCCAATGCCGCGGGCCAGGAGATCGTCGGCAACGACGAGGCGCCGCGTGTCGCCACCGGTGTCGGCGTCTCGTGGAAGAGCCCGTTCGGATTGATCAACATCGATCTCGGCTTCCCGATCATAAAACAGAAATATGACCAGACGCAGGTCTTCCGCTTTGGCTTCGGCTCGAATTTCTGAGGTAATGATGGTTCGTTTTCTTGGGGCTTCGGCGCTTGCCGTGGCCGCACTTTCGCTCTCGTGGCCGGACATGGCGCAGGCCCAGAATTCCGGCTCCGGCTGGTTCGTGCCCAAGGGCCAGGCGCCGGCCACTTCCGCTCCGTCGGGCGCCAGCCGCCGACGTGCCGCCGCTCCGGCGCCGGCGATCCTCGACCAGTCCGAGGACCAGGGCGCCGGCGGCCAGGGTGGCGGCCAGGGCGGCGAGCAGGGCGGACCGCAGGCCCCGCAGACCCCGCCGGTCCTGCCGCTGCCGCCGATCCCGGCTCTGTCGGAGCTGCCCAAGGGTGTCGCACCACCCGTCGCGGTGATCGGCGTGCTCAGCGTCCAGGATGTGATGCGCCAGTCGACCGCCGCCCAGCAGGTCGAGAAAATCCTCGGCGCGCGCCGCGACAAGCTCAACCAGGATGCCCAAAGGGAGCAGCTCAGCTGGCGCGACCTGCAGCAGCAGATCCTGAAATCCACGGCCGGTCCCGACCAGCTGCAGGCGCGCAAGCAGGCCTTGCAGCAGCGCGTGCTGCAGGCCCAGCGTGACTTCCGCAACCGCAACCGGATCCTGCAGGAGGCGGCCCAGGTGTCGCTCGGGCAGGTCGAGCGCGAGTTGGTGCAGGTCATCCGGCAGGTGGCTTCCGCCCGCGGGATGAACCTCGTGCTGCATCGTGAGCAGGTCGCGCTTAACATCAACGATTTTGACATCACGCTGCAGGTCGCCAATCAGCTGAACTCGACGCTGAACTCCGTGTTCATCCCCGGTGACGGCGTCGATCCGGAGGAACTGGCCAGGTCCGGCACCTTCCCGACCACGGCGAACCCTGGACCGCAGGCGCCGATCCCGGCCACGGCGAGCGGACCGGCTCCGGCTGCCGCGGCCAAGAAGTAGGACAGCTTGAGGGAGGATGTCGGTTGAGCGGCGATCCGCGTTTCTTCGAGCGGGCCGGTCCGCATCTGGCCGAACGCCTCGCCGAGCAGGTCGGCGCCACCCTGGTGCCCCCCGCGGACGGGCGCCCGATCGAGAAGCTGCATGGGGTGGCTCCCTTGCAGGCGGCCTCGTCGCGCGACGTGAGCTTCCTCGATAATCGCCGCTATGTGCCACTCCTGG
>CAXTCT010000169.1:0-5033 GCA_964242565.1 uncultured Acetobacteraceae bacterium
TGCGATCCGTGCGGCGCTGACGGCACAGGGCGTCTCCGCGGCCGGGCTGCAGCGCTTCGGCGCGGACAACGACGTGTTGATCCGCCTCGACGCGCCGGCCGGCAGGGACGCGGGCAGCGAGGCCGCCACGCAGTCGCTCGTGGACCGGGTCCGCGGCGCGGTGGCGAAATCCCAGCCGGGCGCGCAGGTGTTGCGGGCCGATGCCGTCGGGGCCTCGGTCTCGTCGGAATTATTCCGCAACGGCCTGCTGGCGCTCGGGCTCAGCCTGCTGATGATCCTGGTCTATATCTGGATCCGCTTCGAGTGGGAGTTCGCGATCAGCGCGGTCATCACCCTGGTGCTGGACCTGACCAAGACGATCGGTTTCCTCGCCCTCACCCGTTTCGAGTTCGACCTGGTGATGGTGGCCGCCCTGCTGACCATCCTGGGCTATTCGACCAACGACAAGGTCGTGGTCTATGACCGGGTGCGCGAGAATTTGCGCAAATACCGCTCGATGGATCTGCGCTCGCTGATCGATCTGTCGATCAACGAGACGCTGAACCGCACGCTGGGCACGTCCTCGACGGTGTTCCTGGCGGCATTGCCGCTTGCAATCTTCGGGGGCGCCACCCTGTCGGGTTTCGCATGGGTGATGCTGTTCGGCATCGTCGTGGGCACGTCGTCATCGATCTTCATTGCGGCGCCGCTGCTGCTGCTGCTGGGCGGAAAGCGCCTGCGACAGGACACCCGGGCGGCGGCACGGCACTGAAGATGGGGGTCCGGTAGCAGCGAACCAAACGTTCTGCTCCAAAGCGTCCCATGGCAGCCTGCCGATGGGGTCTACTTTAATGGCGCAAGATCATCGTGGTGACCGGTGCTTCGACCGGTATCGGCGCCGCTACCGCTCGCGAGCTTGCCAGTCGCGGCTTCCATGTCCTCGCCGGCGTGCGCCGAGGCATAGACGCCGACACGCTCCGGGCTACGAACCTTGAGCCGGTCATGATCGACATCACCAACGAGGCCGAGATCGCGGCACTCGTGAAGCGCATCACCGACGATCCTGAGCGGCGTTCGTTGCGCGCCCTGGTCAACAATGCAGGCATCGGGGTCAACGCGCCCGTGGAAGCGCCGCCGCTCTCCGAATGGCGCCGGCTCTTCGACATCAACCTCTTCGGCCACGTTGCAATGATGCAGGCGCTGTTGCCCGCGCCCATCGAGAGCGGCGGGACCGTCGTCAACATTTCCTCCGTCGGCGGCAAGGTGGCCACGGCAACCTACGGCTCCGGCCTAGCCCGGCCTTCCGCCGCCCTCGGGACGGGCCGCCAGCAGATCACGGATATCGGCGAGCAGCGCTTCGGATTTCGTTGGGGCCACCACGGCGTCCTGGCGCACGCGCAGGCGGGTGAGCAGCTTGACCACCCAGAAGATCACGAGGCCGACGATGATGAACTGGATCACGGCATTGAGGAACAGGCCGACATTGATCGTGACGGCCCCCGCTTTGCCCGCTTCCGCGAGGGTCGGCAAATGCGGCCCCTTCAGCGTGATGAAGATGTTGGCGAAGTCGATCCCGCCGATCAGCAGGCCGATCACCGGCGTGAAGACATCCTTGACCAGGCTGTTGACGATGCCGGTGAAGGCCGCGCCGATGATGATGCCGACGGCGAGGTCGACGACGTTGCCGCGCATGATGAAGGCACGGAATTCGCCGATCCATCCGGGCGCATGGATCGGCAGCGGGTGGACCCTGAGTGCCATATTGACCTCCTGACATGAGCCGAAGGGATGGGACCCGGGCGCCCATTCCGTCGCCGGCCTGTCGATCGGTAGCGTGCCAAACCCCTCGAAGTTCAGCCGAACAGGCTCGCCTGCGCAACGCCCGAGACCGCGGCCAGGTGGATCTGGGTGCCGTCGGTCAGCAGCAGCGAGGTCACCCCGCCGCTGGAAGCGGCGCTGGCGACGGACAGGCCTCCACTCAGCTGCAGATGGTCGATGCCGACCCGGAAGCCGCTGATCCAGTCGTTGCCGGGCGCGCCGCTGCCGAGGGCCGCGTTGGTATGGCTCGCGTCGAAGCTGAAGCTTTCCGCCCCGGCTCCGGCAAACAGGTCGGCCGAGCCCGATCCCATCTGGATGGTGGCCGTGCCGGAACCGCCGACATAGGTGTCGTTGCCGGCGCCGAGCATGACCATGTCGTTGCCGCTGCCGCCGAACAGCACATTCTCCCAGCGTGAGCCGCCGCCATTGAGCGTCTCGTTGCCCGCACCTGCGACCAGACCGTCTCCGCCGGACGCGGAAGCGGTCAGCACGTCGCCGCCGACGTCGCCGATCAGGAAGCTGCCGGCGCCGGTCGCGAACATCTGGCTGCCGCCGCTGCCGCCGAAATACGCACCTCCCGAGGCCGCCGCATGGATGGTTTCCGCTCCTGCGCCGCCCACCACGGTCTCGGCGTCATGGCCGCCCTGCAGGCTGAGCGTGCCCGCGCCCCCGAACACGGTCAGGCTGCCGCCCTGGCCGCCGGTGAGGCTCATGTTGCCGCTGCCGCCGACGATCTCGTCATCGCCGGAGCCGCCGATATAGGTGGTTGCCTGATCATGCAGGAAAGCCACCAGCCTGCTTCCGGCCGCGCCACCATGGATCGTTCCGGGTGCCGAGTTGGCCACGATCGTGGCCGTGCCGCCTTCGTTGTCGTACTGGTAGCTGCCGCCGTCCTGAACCAGCATCAGCGTGCTGCCGGTGGTGCCGCCGGTGACCGTGCTCGCGGTCCCCGACGCCGTCACGCTGTCGGCATTGCCGCTTGCGGTATAGATCTGGTTGCCGCCGGAAAGTGTCGCGTTCTGGCCGACGCTGGTCGGCGTCACGTAGCTGCCGGTGGTGGCGCCGCCCTGTTCGGTCGATGTTCCGAGCACGCTGACGCCGAAGCTGGTGCTCTTGGAGTTACCCGCGATGTCGGTGACGCTCATCGTAATGGTATCGTTGCCGGCCGAACGGCCGAGATAGGAGAGCAGCTTGAGATCGGCATTGACCTGATCCAGCGTGCCCGAGAAGGTCACCGACCTGCCGCCGGACGAGGTCGCGACCGAGCCTTCCACGCCAGTGCCGATGATCAGCGGATTGGCCTGGCTGGTCAGCGTGACCTGGGCCGTCGTCTGGCTGGTCGCGCCGGTGTCGATCACCATCAAGGTCTGGAGCGCCACGGCCACACCCACCGAGGTGGAGAGCGCCCTCACCCCGCCGATGACGATCTCGCCCGCGAAACTGGTGACGCCGAGGCCCGCGAGGATCTGTGCCACGGTAGGCGATGTGCTGCCGCTCATGATCGGTCCAACTGCTCGAGAATGACTTCCAGCAGTAGAGCTCCATAGTCGTTAATTACACGTAAAGCGGCGCCATGAGAATCGCCCCGTATTTCGTGCCGGGTGTGACCAGTTCCTGCTGTGCCTGGATCAGGCATAGTTCACCCGATCCGGCGCGCGCGGTATGGGCAAGCACCCCCCAGGTGGCACTTGCGGCGTGTTCCAGTGCCGCGCGCAACCCCGCCTGGTTGAGGATATGGAACAGGAACAGGGCCGCGATCAGGTCCCCGGCCCCGCTGGCCGAGAGGGCCAGGATCGGGGTGCGCAGCAGGAAGCTTTCCCGCGGCGACGCCGCCATCAGCTCGATCATGCCCTGCGGGGTTTCGGCGTTGCGCACGCTGGTCACCAGCACGATGCGAGGACCCGCTTGGCGCATGGCGGATTGCAGCCTGGCCACGGCGAGGCGGAGTTCGGTCGGGCTGTCGCAGGTCATGCCGGTGAGCTGCTCGAGTTCGAACTGGTTCGGCGTCAGGATGTCGGCCGCGGGCAGGCTTTCGGCTGCGAGCAGTTCCGGGACGCCGGGCCGCACGAACAGGCCGCGCCCGGTGTCGCCCATCACGGGATCACAACAATATAACAGGTCCGGGTTGGACCGGCGGCCCTCGGCCACGGCTTCCAGGATCGCCCTGCCGATGTCCGGGTCGCCGAGATAGCCCGAGAGCACCGCGTCGGTCCTCGCCAGCGCGCCGCGATCGCCGAGGCCACGCACCAGAGCGCGGACATGATCGCCGGTGGATATCTGGCCGGTCCATGCTCCATAGCCGGTGTGGTTGGAGAATTGCACGGTATGCACCGCCCAGACCTCCGCCCCCAGCCGCTGCAGCGGGAACATCGCGCAGGCATTGCCGACATGGCCGTAGCTGACCCAGGACTGAACAGACAGGATATTCAGATCGCCTCCTTCCCGCATGCCTGCGGTCGCGTGATAATGGGGCAGATGGAAATGAACCGGCACGAGCCCCATCCGTGACATGGCCGCTTCGTGGCGGCCAGGCGATACCAGCGGGAGAGCGATGAATGGCCGCAAGGCGTACGGCACGGGCTGGCTGCCGCAGGTTCGGAGGCGGCCGGGGCGCCGGCCTGATCGCGGGCGCGCTGCTGATCGCCGTCGCGGTGCTGTCGATCACCACGGTGGCCGGGGTGGGGCTCGGGTACCCGCTGACCGGCCTGATCGTCGAGCTCTCCGGCATCCACATGGCGTTCTGGTTCGGCGCCCTCATGTCGGCGCTCGCCATCGTGATCGCGTTCGTCATCCTCCCCCGGTCCTCGAACGCGACGGCGACCAAGCTCGACGTCCTCGGTGCCGTCCTGCTCGCCGGTGCGCTGACCTGCCTGCTGCTGGCGATCAGCGAGGGCTCGCAGTGGGGCTGGGTCTCGCTGCCGGTCGTGGGACTGGTGGTGGTGGCCATCGTGCTCGGCGTCCTCTGGGTGGCCCACGAGCGGCGCAGCCCCCACCCGCTCGTGCGGCTGGACTCGCTGCGCGACCGGTCCGTCCTCACCGCGGACTGCACCGCCGTCCTGGCCGGGGTCGGCATGTACCTGCTGCTCTCCCTGGTCACCCGCTTCATGCAGACCCCCCGCTCGTCGGGGTACGGGCTCGGGTCGTCGGTGCTCATCACCGGTGTCGTGCTGGTGCCCTTCTCGGCCACCAGCCTCCTCGCCCAGCGGGTCGCCGCGCGCCTGCAGAAGCGCATGGCG
>CAXTCT010000170.1:0-5003 GCA_964242565.1 uncultured Acetobacteraceae bacterium
TTCGGCTACGCCGCGCCCTTCCCGGTCTGGAAATACGATGACTTCCTGGCCCACATCCTGCCCGAGGACCGCGAACGGGTGGATACCGAGTTCCGCCGCGCGGCGGGCGCCGGGACGGCACTGCACTTCGAGTACCGCATACGCCGCGCCGGAGACGGCGAGATCCGCTGGATCGAGACGCATGGCAGGCCCGATCGCGAGAACGGCGCCACCCTGCCGACGCGCCTGCTGGGCATCATCGCCGACATCACGGATCGCAAGCTGGCCGAGGAGGCGCTGCGCCGGTCCAACAAGGCGCTGGAGGAAAGCGTGGCGGAGCGCGCCGCTGCGCTCGTCGAGGCGAATGCGCGGCTCGAAGCGGAGGCCGAGGACCGAGAACGCGTCGAAGAGGCGCTGCGCCAGTCGCATAAGATGGAAGCGGTGGGGCAGCTTACCGGCGGCCTGGCGCACGACTTCAACAACCTTCTGGCCGGCATCTCGGGAAGCCTGGAGCTGATACGCTCGCGCATCTCCCAGGGCCGCCCGGAAGAACTCGGCCGCTACATCGAGACCGCGACGGCATCGGCCAACCGCGCCGCCGCGCTGACGCATCGCCTGCTCGCCTTCTCCCGGCGCCAAACGCTTGATCCCAAGCCGACCGACGTGAACCGTCTGGTCGGCAGCATGGAGGAACTGTTCCGCCGCACGGCAGGGCCGTCGATCCAGCTTGAGACCAGCTTCGCCGCCGGGCCGTGGCCGACCCTGTGCGACCCGAACCAACTCGAGAGCGCGCTGCTCAACCTCGTGATCAACGCCCGCGACGCCATGCCCGACGGCGGCCACCTGCTGATCGAGACGACGAACACCGCCCTGCTCGACCGGCGCGGCGTGCCCAAGGACTGGCCGCCCCGGAACGTGCCGCCAGGCGAATATGTGGCCTTGTCTGTCGCCGACACCGGCGCCGGCATGACGCCGGAGGTGATGGCGCGCGCTTTCGACCCGTTCTTCACCACCAAGCCGCTCGGCCAGGGCACCGGGCTCGGCCTGTCGATGATCTACGGCTTCGTGCAGCAGTCGGGCGGGCATGTGCGCCTGCGCAGCGAGGAAGGTCAGGGCACGACGGTGGCGATCTACCTGCCCCGGCATCCTGAGCTGGCCGACGGCGCACAGGAAGCGCACGCGACGCCCACGCTGCCGGGAGCGGCTGCGAACGCCGTCGTGCTGGTGGTCGAGGACGAGCCGGCGGTGCGCATGATCGTCGTCGACGTGCTCACCGACCTCGGCTATTCCGTGCTGGAAGCCGCCGACGGCCGGTCCGGGCTGACCATTCTCGAGTCAGGGATACGCGTCGACCTGTTGCTGACGGATGTCGGGTTGCCCGGGGGCATGAACGGCCGGCAGCTTGCGGACTTGGCCCGGCAGCGCCGGCCCGGCCTGAAGGTGCTGTTCGTGACCGGCTACGCCGAGTCCGTGGCCGGCCGCGACGGCCGCATGGAGCACGGCATGGGGGTGATGACCAAGCCGTTCGGATTGGACGCGCTCGCCGCCAGGGTCCAGGGCATCATCGAAGGCTGATTAATTTCGCCGCCATAGCTCCTCGCTGAGAAGGGTCGCGAAGCTGAGCCAAGCCGTGAGCGGCAACGTCATGGCGGCGGCCGGGCGGTCCACCTCGCGCGCGGCCGTGGCCGTCCCGATCGCCGCGGCAAGCATGGACGCGGAGGCGACCGTGCTCGTGCCCAACTGTTTCCGCCGGAAGAACAGCCATGGATATCCGGCGAGCCCGACCAAGGTCAGCGCCCACGATCCGACGGCGGCGGACCGTGCCTCGTTGCGCGGCGCAACCAGCAGCCGATAGCCCGCCCCCGCAAGCAGCAATTCCAGTGCACCCCAGGCCGCACCGATGACCGGGCCGGGCGGGGTGTATGAAGGTTTCCGCAGGCTCGCATACCAAAGCGCCGTCATCGGGCGCTGCGGGCCATTCCGCGCACCGAGCGCCGCCGCGGCCAGCACGCTGCCCACCGCGATCACCGCGGCCGATTTCTTGTCCATCTGCGTCTCCTCGCTTGGTACGTCTATGAAATCGCGTCATGCCGTTCATAACCCGGCCAGCCGGCGGACGGTTCCTCGTTGGCCGAGGCTTCTGCGCCCGCCACTCAACTTGGCTTTGGCCATTTACGCGGCATAGCAGGCTGCCCCGATCAGGGCGTTGATGGTTGATCGTGGTATTTCGACCAGTCTGGGTCCGTTTGCGGAGATGTCGAAACCCGGTCGGGTCCAGAGTTCGCGGCGAACCAGAGCGAGTGCGTCGCTGAAGGTGGGGAGCGGCTTTGCATACCAGGCGGCGGCTCGACACGTCACTCTGATGACCCGAGGCCGCCCGACCGTTCCAGGCCGGCGCCGGGCGGTCGGATCGAACAGACACGCGTCCAGACGCAGGCGGGTGATCATGCAGACGCGACTGCGCACCGCCTTCAGCAGGTCAATGGCGGCGTAGCTGCGGTCGGGCACGCCAATGATCTGGCGGCCGGGCAGCCACCGCGCCGTTTGCAGCAGCACCTGGCGTCCCCAATACGTGAGCTTCTTGTGCCGCCGTTGACGAGAACTGGCATATCGTTCGGAAGGTGCCAGTGCGGTCAGGAACGGCAGTGCCCAAACACGCCCCGCCCAAGCGATCTCCGGCCGCAACATGACCGAAAGCCAGCGCAGGCCGCTCGCTTTGACGAAGTGGCCATGGCTGGACCGGGTCGGATCGCAATAGATCCCGCGGGCCGTGATTTTGGCGCCCCAGCGTCGTTCCAGCGTGTCGTCCAGGCCGATGATGACGGGGCCGCTCGGGAAGAAGGTGCTGACCAGCTGACGAAACAGGCATCGCGCGACCCGGCGGCTCGACCAGCGACTGCGGTGCAGAACACGGTGGTAGTTGGCGAAATGCGGATCTTGGTCCAGGCCGGTGACACGAAGGGCGGCGGCCACGGTCCGGCGTCCTGGGCTGAGCAAGGCGCCAATCAACGGCACCAGCACGCGTCGCCAGGTCGGCGCGGTGAACATGCCACCGAACGACTCCATCCAGTTGGACAGCTTCGCATGCGCCGTTTCGAACGACCAGTCATCCGGCATCTCGACCCCGAATAGAATATTCGGGACAGACTCGCCGTCGCCCATTCAGCCGTGAATCCCCGGCCACATCACGTTCGATTCATCGAGAAGCCACGGGCAAAATGGCCAAAGCCAAGCTAAAAATCGCGGTCCATTGACGGGCAATGGCGACCTCGGCAGCTTGTGGAAAAAGGCGCAGCACGCGCGTTGTCACCCGGGAGGCATGCCGATGGTTCCAGAGATCGAGTCCACCACGATCAAACGCGTCTACTGGCGGCTGATCCCCATGATCTTCGCCATGATGTTCTTCAACTACCTCGACCGGATCAACATCGGCTTCGCCTCGCTCCAGATGAACCAGGAACTGGGCTTTACCCCGGCTGTGTTCGGCTTCGCCGGCAGCATCTTCTTCTTCGGTTACATGCTGCTCGAAGTGCCGAGCAACCTGCTGCTGCACCGGATCGGCGCGCGGCGCTGGATCGCGCGCATCCTGATCACCTGGGGCGCCGTGGCCGCCGCCACCGCCTTCGTCTTCAACGACTGGAGCTTCTATATCCTCCGCTTCAGCCTGGGCGTGATGGAGGCGGGGTTCCTGCCCGGCATCGCCGTCTATCTCACGAAATGGTTCCCGGAGCGCTATCGGGCGCGCGCGGTGGGTGGCTACATCATCGCCGGGTCGGTCTCGGCGGTGCTAGGCGGTCCGATCTCGACCACGATCATGACCTACGTGGACGGGCCGGGCGGCCTGCAGGGCTGGCAGTGGATGTTCTTGATCGAGGGTATCCCGGCCATGCTGCTCGGCCTGCTCACCCTGCGCCTGCTGACCGAGTGCCCGGCCGACGTCTCCTGGCTTACCCCCGCGCAGCGTGAGTGGCTGGAGAACGAGCTGGCGGAGGAGCGCGCCAAGCTGGGTGACGCGAAGCACCCCTCGCTGCTGCTGGTCGCTAGCGACATCCGGGTCTGGAGCCTGGCCTGCCTGTTCGGCTGCGCTTTGGTCGGGATCTACGGCCTCTTCCTCTGGCTGCCGCAGATCGTGAAGAGCCTGGGCAACCTCAGCACCATCCAGGTCGGCTTTCTGTCCGCCGGGCCGCCGCTGTTGGGCGTGCTGGGGACGATCATCATCAGCCGCAGCTCCGACCGCACCGGGGACCGCAAGAAGCACCTGGCGTTCGTCTACGGCATGAGCGCCCTGGCCATCACCGGCAGCGCGTTCTCCCCTTCGCCGGTGCTTGCCTATGTGCTGCTCTGCGTCACAGGCCTGTTCATCTACGCGGGTAACCCGCTGTTCTGGAGCCTCGCATCCTCGTTCCGCACCGGGGCGGCCGGGGCGGCCACGATTGCGCTGATCAACACCATCGCGCAGTTCGGCGGCCTGGTCGGCCCGTGGAGCATTGGGCTGGTCCGCACCTATACCGGCGATTTTCACCTGGCCCTGCTGACGATCGCCGGGTTCCTGGTGATTTCCGTCATCATCGCGCTCACCATGCGGGTGGCCCCGCCGGAGCGCGACGCCACCCTCCCAGCCGGCCGCCTCCGCAGCCAACCGTGAACCGGAATTGCCCATGATCATCGACTGTCACGGCCATTACACGACCTCCCCCAAGGAGCATGAGGCCTGGCGTGCCGCCCAGATCGCGGCGGTGAAGGCGGGCACACCCGTCCCGCCGCGTCCCACCATTACCGACGAGCAAATCCGCGCCAGTATCGAGGGCGGCCAGCTCCGCATCCAACGGGAGCGCGGGACGGACCTGACCATCTTCTCCCCCCGCGCCGCCGGCATGGGCCACCACCTCTCGACGGCGGAGGCCAACGCGGTCTGGTCGCGCGAATGCAACGACCTCATCGCCCGGGTCTGCATGCTGTTCCCGCGCAATTTCGTCGGCGTCGGCCAGCTGCCGCAGGCACCCGGCGTGCCGCCCGCCAACTGC
>CAXTCT010000171.1:0-4996 GCA_964242565.1 uncultured Acetobacteraceae bacterium
CAGCCGGTCTCGCATTGTCCGATGACCGCGCAGGCGATGCCGCGCGCGGCGAACCGCGCGATCACCGCGCTTGCGTCGGCTTCGGTCGCCGTCAGCAGGAAGCCGAATGACGGGAAGGCGGTCAGCCAGCGCGCGAGATCGGCGCCCTCCGGACGGGGCACCAGGGACGGCGTGATCGACAGCCCGATGCCCGAGCATTCGGCGAGCATCATCGCCGTGCCGGCCAGACCGCCCATGCTGATATCCTTGGCGGCACGCGAAAGCCCGGCCTCGGCGATCTGCGGCAGCAACTCGAGATCGTCGCGGAGGCGGGCCGGGTCCGGGCAGCCGGAACTCGCGTCCCACCAGGCGAACGGCTCGTGATAGCGCCCGCGCAGGTCGATCGCCGCGAGCAGCATCTCGCCGGGCCTCGCATCGAACGAGGTCAGCAGCGCTTTGGCGCGCCCCAGGATCGCGACGGAAAGCTGCTCGCCGCTGTCCCGGCTGTTGGTGTGGCCGCCGACGATCGGCACGGCGTAGGTGGCGGCCGCGGCGCGCAGGCCATCGAGGATCGGCGCCGCGCGCGCGCTGTCCCGGCTCCAGATGGCGTCGACCACGGCGACCGCCCGGCCGCCCATGGCCGCGATGTCGCTGAGGTTGACCATGATGCCGCAATAGCCGGCGAAGAAGGGTTCGCGCGCGACGAACGCGGGCAGGAAGCCCTCGATGGCGAACAGCAGCCAGCCACGGCCTTCAGCCGGCGGCCCGTCCGGGATCGCCGCGCAATCGTCCCCGATCCGGATGGCGTTCGCCTCGAGGCCGAGTGCCGCCACGACCGGTGCGATATCCTGCTTGTGCAGCAGGCCGACATTATCTCGCAGCGCCGCGGCCAGGACAGCGAGCGAGGTCATGCGGCCAGCGCGGTCCGCGAGACCGCACGGTGCGGGTGGGACCGCAGGAAGGTGCGCGTGTCCAGGCCGTGCGCGACGTAATGCGCGAGATCCGCACGCATCAGATGATGCGGCCGCCCGTGCAGCAGGACCTCCCCTTGCGAGGCCCAGTGCAGGCGCTTGAAGAATTCCAGGTTCTGCGACTGCACATGGGCCAGAAACGTCCCGCAGCCGCGCGACGCGGCGGTGCAGACCGCAAGACGCACCAGTTCGGCGCCGATGCTGCCGACGCGCCGGAACTCCCGGTGTACACCGAGACGCGAGCCCCACCACAGGCCGGGCTCGGGCTGGTGGATGCGCACGACGCCGACAACCTGGTCGCCGGCGCCGGCAACGCAGCTCAGCGCGACCAGGGGATCGGCCACATCATCCACCGCGTCGCGGTCGTCGCCGGCGAAAACCTCCTGCTCGGTGCAGAAGATGTCACGCCGAAGCTGGTAGTGGCCGCGCCGTTCCCACGCCTCGCGAGCCAGCTTGACGCGGAATTCGGCGGGCATGAAGGGCAGGATGCGGTCTTCATACAGCGACATGTCAGGCGGCCTCGTAGGCGGAAAGCGAGGAGCAGGCACCGCAGCGGCTGCAACCCGCCTTGACCTCGTCCGAACGCAGGCGGCCCTCGCGCAGCATTCCCGCGAGAGGAGCCAGGACCGACCGCATGAACTCGGCCGACGGCGGCGAATGACCTTCGAGAGGGGTGCCGGTGATCGGCACGAACGGCACCACGAATGGATGCACGCCAATGGCGATCAGGGTTTCGCACAGGCTGAGAATCTCGGCCGCGGTGTCGCCGAGGCCGGCCAGGAGATAGGTGCTGACCTGGCCGCGCCCGAATACCGGCACCGCCTGGCGGAAAGCTTCGAGGTAGCGTTCGACCCCGATCGTCGCCTTGCCGGGCATGATGCGCGCCCGCACCGCCTGGGTCGCGGCTTCCAGATGCATGCCCAGGCTGTCCACGCCGGATTGCCGGAGCCGCTCGTACCAGTGCGGATCGCGCGGCGGCTCGCATTGCGCCTGCACCGGCAGGTCGACGGCAGCCTTGATGGCGCGCGTGCTGTCGCACAGCAGCGCCGCGCCGCGGTCGATCACGTTCGGCGTGCCGGTGGTGAGCACCATATGCGTGACACCGTCGAGCAGCACCGCCATGCGCGCGACTTCCGCAAGCTGTGCCGGGGTCTTGTGGGCGATCGTGCGTCCGGCTTCGAGCGACTGGCCGATGGCGCAGAACTGGCAGGCGCTGCGGCGGTCGCCGTAGCGTATGCAGGTCTGCATCACGGTGGTGGCGAGCACGTCGCTGCCATGCAGCATGGCGATCTTCCAGTACGGAACCCCGTCCAGCGTCTGCAGGCCGTAGAAGCGCGGCTGCCTTGGGAAATCGATGCGGCCGACCGCAATGCCGTCGCGCAGCAGATCGGTTCCGCCGTCCGGGCGGGGCGCCGACGCGGAAAAAGGCGAGTGTCTGGCCAGCGACGTATGGATCGGCACCATGACCGTCTGTCCGGCGAGGCGGATCGCCTTGTGGTCGGACGGTCCCGCCCCGCCGCGCCGCGAGGCGGCGCTGCCGCCCTCCTCAGTCAGCCGCATCCCGAGTGATTGCAGCTCGGTCAGGAGGAAATGGTCCGCCGGCATCGGAAATTCCGCTTGGATGGAAGGCGCCGCCCTGGTGGGAGAGGCTGTCTGAAGCATCGTCGCTCCTCCGGTCCTGGTTGGGATACTCATGGGTCAACGACGTCCGCCTGCGGTCATGCAGCAGAGACAGCAGTTCGGGACGGGCATAATGTCCGGCCGCATCCATCATCCGTTTGCGCTTGACGATGAGCGACATGTCGAGATCGGCGATGACCATGCCTTCGCCTTCGCGCAGCGGCGGGGCGAGGTGGCTGCCTTCGGGCGAGATGATCGCCGAACACGTGCCCCCGCGCAGCGCCTTGTGCATCGCGGTGTCCGGCGTGATGGCGTGCAGCTGGGCATCGCTGAGCCAGCCGGTGGCGTTGATGACGAAGCAGCCGGCCTCCAGCGCGTGATGACGGATCGTCACCTCCATCTGGTCGGCGAATATCTGCCCGACCATCGAGCCGGGAAATTGCGCGCAATGGATCTCCTCGTGCTGCGCCATCAGGGCAAAGCGGGCGAGAGGATTATAATGTTCCCAGCAGGCCAACGCGCCGATCCGTCCGACCGCGGTCTCGACGACGCGCAACCCGGCGCCGTCGCCCTGTCCCCATATCATCCGTTCGTGGAAGGTCGGCGTGATCTTGCGACGCTTGAGCCGGAGCGTGCCTTCCGCGTCGAACACCAGCTGCGTGTTGTAGAGCGAGCCATGATCGCGTTCGTTGATGCCGAGCACGACGACGATGCCTCCGGCGCGGGCCGCTTCGGACACCGCCTCGCTGAACGGCCCGGGCACGCTCGGGGCGTTCTCGTAGAGACGCATATGTTCCGCGCCGATCAGCACCGGAGCCTTGACGAAGGAGAAATAGGGGTAATAGGGCACGAAGGTTTCAGGAAACACCGCGATCTGCACGCCGGCTGCGGCGGCTTTGGCGATGGCCGCAAGCACTTTCTCCTCGGTGCCGGTGCCGTCCTCCAGCACCGGCATGAGCTGGATCGCGGCGGCCTTCACGACACGTCTCACCTTGCCCTCCTTCCGGCCATTGCTGTCGTCAGACGGTCCAGGTGTCGATGATGACGGCGTTGTCGCGCTTGTGCAGCAGCATGCAGTCGAGCACGTCGAGCGGGTTGATCGGCCGGATGCCTTCCATCAGCGACGGCTCGCCATGGCCGTAGAGCGCCTGCAGCGAGAACCGGCAGGCATAGACCTTGCCACCTTCGTCCATGAATTTCCTGATCTGGTTGTTGAAATTCTGATGGCCGGGGAAGGCCTCGTCGCCGAGACGCGGGAAGCCGCGCAGCACGCCCAGCGTCACGCCGGGACCGTAAAGCAGGATCGAGGTCTCGAAGCCCTTGCGCTGCAGGCGCGTGGCCTGGAGCAGGTTGACCAGGCCGATCGAGCCTTCGAAGGCCACGGTGTGGAAGGTGACCAGCGCCTTCTGGCCCGGTTCCGCCTTGACGTCCTCGAAGACCTTCTCCTCGTAATCGACGAGATGCTCGCCCACCGCATGACGCTTGGCTTCTACTGCTGGCATATCGGTTGCTCTTTCTTACGGTGGAACCGGTCCAAAAGGAGCAAGGCCTGTGCCAAGATGAAGCCATGGCACAAGTGATCCAAACCCTGCGGACGATCGCGCCGAGTGGACCGCAGGCTTGGCACGATCCACCGCAACCATGCCCAATCAACAGTCATTGTGGCTCGCGGCCCGGTCAGATGGCAGTCGGAAAGGCATGAAGCCTGTTCATCAGGCAAGCGGGCGGCGACTGCTTCTGGCCGCACTGGGTCTGTCTGGCGTGGGGTGGCCGGGCACGGCACAAGCGCAACAGGCACCCTTCACGATCGCCGATCCGGCGCCAAGCAGCCGCGATTTCAATCTCGACGCCAGCCTGACGCACCAGGCGGTCACGCCGATCGTGCCACGCATCACCGGGCCGGAGCAGAAGCACGAGAGCCTGCATGACCAGGCAACCGGCGCCCTGATCGAGCCGTTCGGCACGGCGTACAGCTACGCCAACCCGCTCTACAGCACCAGCCACAGCGGCACCAATGGCGTCGGCCTGCAGGGCGGTGGCGGCGGCGCGCAGTCCGCCATACTGAGTTTCGTGGTTGCCCGCTTCGGCGCCCCGCCTGATCCATTGCCGAGGATCGCCGGCATCGATTTGTCGCCGGCACAGGCCGAGGTGGCGCTGATCCGCTACGGCGTGGAGGCGGATGGCCTGTCCTTTCCCGACGTCGCCTCGGCCCGCATCATCGATCTTGCCGTGCACAGCATGGGACGGGCGCGGGTCACGCAGATCGAGATCATGCCCGGCGCTTCGATGCCCGGCGCTTCGGTGCCCGGCGCTCCGATACCCGGGCAGGCCGGTCGGAGCGCCCTGCTTCGGCTGGTGGCCCTGGCCCTGGTGCATCAGGGCGTGCATCCCGCCGCGATCCTGTCCGAAGGCCGGCGCGTGCTGCC
>CAXTCT010000172.1:0-4945 GCA_964242565.1 uncultured Acetobacteraceae bacterium
CCCGGCACCCCCTTACGATGCAAGCGCGACCGGTTTCAGCGGCCTGGCAGGAGGTCCCGGCGGGAGATGAGTGGATCGACCCTGGCGTCCATCGGCAGGCGGCTGGGGATGGCGGAGCTCAAGACCCTGCTGCTCGAGCATGTCGCACGCAAACGCCCATTCTCGCTGGTTCGTTTCAACGATGGGGAAGGCAAGCTCCTGGGCTGCGGGACCCGGTATCGCCACGCGCAGCTGATGCCGATGCTCGACCGCTGGTTCGGCGACAACAGGCTGACGCTGGAACAATTGCGCCGGTTGCAGAGCCTGGTCGCGGATGCCACGCGCGCGGCCGATGTCGTCGGTTGCCCGGACGCGGACTGGCCGGAAGAATTCGCGCGCGCCAACGGCGTCCTGGCCGAATTGAGCCGCGACCGGCAGCTTCCAACCGTGCTGGTGAATTTCCCCCAGGCCATGCTGCTGGACGGGTTCTTCCAGACCCTGCTCGACAAGATCGGCTTTGTCGGGCTGGTCACGTCGCGCGACGTGCGGGGCGTGATCCGGCATCTGTTCGGGCCCCGCGAGATCGCCTGGCATCGTGTGCCGGAACAGGCGATCTATGCCTACAGGCCGATCCTCCGGCGACATTTTCCCCAAGGTTTCGACTTCCTCTGCTCGCGGATCGAGGTGCCGTTCGCCGGCGCCCTGTTCCTGGTGGGGGCCGGGCCATGCGGGAAGGTCTATTGCGACGTCATCAAGCGCAAGGGCGGCATTGCGATCGACATCGGCAGCGTGTTCGATGTCTGGGCCGGGCGTCTGACGCGGCCGGAGATGTCGTTCGACCAGGTGCGCCCCTATTACGAGCGGGTCACGGCGATGCCGTCGCCGCGCGCCGATGATCTTCTCGCCCTGGCGGAAATCCACCAGAATAGCGGGGATCCCGGACGCAGCAGCGACCTGCTTCGCATGGGGCGGAAGCTGCACCCGGGTTCGGTGAGCCTGGCCCTGAAGGGGGCGGAATATTCGCTGCTGCTCGGCGACCCGCTTTCCGCCAAGGGTGTCTATGAGCGGATGGTGCAGCCCGGTGGCTTCGGCTCCGCCGAGATGCGGGCCTTCGCGCGCCTGTTCATGAGGTTCGAGCAGCTTGATTACGCGGGAGAGATCCTGGTCCAGGCGCTTGGCGAGGATCCGACCGATGCGGTGATGCTGCGCATGGCGCTGTCTGTGTTCACCGAAACCAGCCGCACGCTTCGTGGGCCGGCGGGTTTCCATGAGGATCTGCGTGCGGCCGCGACGCTGGCGGCCACGTCCCACCCGGAAGATGATGCGCTATGCTTCAGCCTCGCGCGCTATCTCGGGGCGCATGGCCATGTCGGGGAGGCGGCCATGTGGGGCCTGCGCGCGGTGTCGCTGTTTCCGGTGCAGCCTGACTATTACCAGCCGGCGATCGAATGGCTGACCTATCTCGGCGATCATGAGCAGGCGGCGCATCTGCGGGAACGGCTTGGACGGCTTGACGCGGCCACCGGATCGGGGGCCGCCGGATTGGGGGCCGCCTGACGCCCGGTCGGGTTGCGCCCGATTTCAGGGCGGCGGAAGCGATCCGCCATCCGGCCGCCGCATGTGGAAGAAGGCGCCGGGCTCGATCTCGACATAGGCGGTCGGGCCGCCGGCGCGCAGGATCGGGCGCGCGGCGGCGGTGTCATAGAGGCCGTCGCGGATCAGGCTGCGGTCGATATGGACGCCGACCACCTGTCCGAGCGTGAGCCATGTCTGCACCGCCCGGCCCTCGAGGTCATGCAGCTCGATCTGCCGCAGCAGGCGGCATTCGAAGGCGACGGGACTTTCGCCGACGCGCGGCACGTCGATCAGGCGGCTCGCCACCGGCGTCAGGCCCGCCAGGGCGAACTCGTCGATTTCCGGCCCGACGGTGGCGGCACTCGCATTCATCGCCTCGGCGAGCGGGCGTGTCGCGAGGTTCCAGGTGAATTGCCGCGTCTGCGCGATGTTGGCGACGCTGTCCTTCCAGCCGGTCGAGGCGAAGCCGATGATGGGGGGCGCGTAGTTGAACGCATTGAAGAAACTGTACGGCGCGAGGTTGCAGGCGCCGGCGCTGCTCCGGCTCGCGATCCAGCCGATCGGCCGCGGCCCGACGATGGCGTTGAACGGGTCGTGCCGCAGCCCGTGGCCCCGGGCCGGCTCGTAGTAATGCATGGCCGCCGCCGCGGGCGCGGCATCGCCTGAGACACGGTCGGCTTCATCGGCCCGTTCCATCAGCCGGGCGCCTGTTCGAGCAGCCTCCAGGCTCCCCCGGACAGCACTTCGGTCGGGCGGAAGCGCGCCTTGTAGGCCATCTTGCGGCTGTCGGCGACCCAGTAGCCCAGATAGACATAGGGCAGGTTCATCATCCGGGCGCGCTCGATCAGCCAGGTGATGGCGAAGCTGCCGAGGGAGCGGGCGGCGAATTCGGGCGAGAAGAAGCTGTAGACCGCCGACAGCCCGTCGCCCAGCCGGTCGGTCAGGCAGACGCCGACCAGGCTGTCGTCGGGATCGCGGAATTCATACAGGAAGGTCTCGATCGGGGTGTCCTCGATCATGGCGCGATAATCGTAGAAGCTCATGCCGGCCATGTCGCCCTCGCCATGGCGGGCCTGCTGGTAGCGCTGGAACAGGGCATATTGCTCGGTGGTGGCGCGGGCCGGCACCTCGAAGCCCTCGACGAGGCTGTTGCGCCGGATGATCCGCCTCAGCGTGCGGCCGGGCTCGAACAGATGGGCCGGGATGCGGATCGGCACGCAGGCGTTGCAGGACGGGCAGACCGGCGCATAGGCGATGTTGTGGCTGCGCCGGAAGCCGGCACGCGAAAGCCGGTCATGCAGAGACTCCGCGTCCGGACCCGAGATCTCGGTCACCACCTTGCGCTCGGTGCGGCCGGCGACATAGGGGCAGGGCAGGGGTGCCGTCGTGTAGAAGAATTGCGGGCGGCGCGGCGGGGTGTAGGTCATGCGGCGGGAGATGTGTGCATCATGGATGGAGGCTCGCGGTGGCGCTCACGGAGGAGGGTTGCCGTTGGATCGTCATGCTAGCGCCTGACGCCCAGTCCTGCATCAAATTCCACGCCACGCCGGAAAGCCAGTTTCCCGACTGGCCCGGCGTGACGATGAAGCGGCTGCGCTCGGGGTCGGCGAGGTCATAGACACCACGATAGGCGCCTCCATGCGTCGCCTCGAAATCGCCCAGGATGCCGCCCCCGGCGCGAAGCAGCGTGGTCTCGTCGCCGGAGATGGCAATGCCGCGGCGGGCAAGACGGCTGACCAGGGGTATCGCGCGCAGGAAGGCGTTATCGAAGACCGCATGATGGGCGCGGGACCATCGCCACCCGGCCGGATCGTTGCCCTGGCTGACGGCGAGCCGCGCCGCGGTCTGGTCCAGCGCGTGCAGCAGGGCGGGGGTGCAATCGCCGCCGCACCAGGAAGCCCCGGGAGCGGTGAGCAGGAAGGCGACGAAGTCGGGCCATGACGCCGTGACCGCTTCGTCGAGATTGTTCCGCGCGAGCATGTCGGCGGCAAAGCGCTGCATCCAGGCATTGAAGATCAGCGGCTGTGGCGCGCGCGCGCTCATCGCCCCGTTCCAGCCCTTGAGCTCGGCCAGGGCGCGGGCGGAAAATCCGTCCGCGACCGGCGATAACCGGGCCAGCAGTTGCGGCAGCATGGCGTCCGCGAAGCTGCTGACGGTGTCGACCTGCATACGGACGAAGCCGTCGACGTCGTGCCGCGGGGTCGAGGCGAGCAGGCTGCGTATGCGTCTCGCGCGCCAGTCGTCCGGCCAGTCGCGGCCCATGAAGACCGGGAAACCGGCGGGTGCCGTGCGTTCGTTGCCATTGAGCAGATGTCCGCTCGCCGGCGCCACATAGTGCGGCAGGCTGTCGCCGAATGCCTCGCCGATCCAGTCATGCAGGCCGTCCGCGCCGTTCTGCGGAAAGCTGCCGTCGCCGCTCCTGCGCACCGGCACGATCCCGGTGGTGAACAGGGCGATGCGGGTGCGGTCGGCGACCAGCAGATTCTGCACGGGCGCGATGGTGATGGCGGCGGCGGCGGCGGCCTGCTCGATCGTGGTCGCGTCGTCCAGCGCGATCAGCCCGGCGGCGGCATCGTCATGCGAGGGCGAGGTCGGCCGCAGGGCTTCCATCGACACCGCGAGCAGCGGTCCGCTCGGATCGCGCAGCATGTCGCTGATGACCGGGCCATGCCGGGTCTCGCGTATGGTCAGGATGTCGTCCGGCGCCCCGCGCACATGGATGGTCTCGCGCCGGGTGTCGAAGCGGCGGGGGCCGCCGGGAGCGAGATAGGTGCCGTTCGGGCCCGGTTGTTCGATGAACAGGTCCTGGGTGTCGGCCTGGCTGCTGGTGAAACTCCAGGCGATATGGCCATTCTGTCCGATCACCAGGAACGGCGCGCCCGGCGCCGTGGCACCGGTCAGGACCATTCCGGGGCGCGTGATGCGCGCCAGATACCAGATCGCCGGAAAGCCGAAGGCCAGATGCGGATCGCCGGCGAGCAGCGGCGATCCGGTCGAGCTGTGCGCCCCATCAACGGCCCATTCGTCGGAGGCTTCCCCGGGCAGGGTATAGGGGGCGGGAAAGCGCGGTAGCTGGCGGTCGAGAGCCGCGGCCATCTGCGACAGGCCGGGCCGCGACATGGGGGGGACCGACAGGCTGGCCTCGGGTGACGGTGCCTCGCCGGCGACGGGCTGCAAAGCGAGCTGCCGTGCCAGCTTCAGCCTTGCCGACAAGGCCAGCCGGGCCAGTTCGGTATGCCAGTTGGCCCCGAGCGACAGCGCCATCAGCCGGCCCCAGAGCAGTTCGTCCACCGGCGTCCAGGGTTCCGGCGGTCCGAGCAGCAGGAACTCGGGGGCAATGAAGCGGCCGCGTGCCGCGATCTCGGCATTGACCCCGCGCGCGTAGGCCTCG
>CAXTCT010000173.1:0-4900 GCA_964242565.1 uncultured Acetobacteraceae bacterium
GTGAGGTGGACGGAGCGGGAGCAGCGGTCGATCGCGACAAACAGGTATCGCTTTCGCCGTTCGCCATCCTCAGTCTGCAGCATAGGCCAATGCTTGATATCGATGTGCCTCGTTTGCGCCATTTGCGCACGGTCTCGACGCTGATGCCGTAGCGCCTGGCCGCGGTGCCGCCTGGCTCGGTGGAGCGCGCGATCTCGGCGCGGGTGGCGGGAGTGGTGCGGGCATTCGGATGGATCTGCAGCATGGTCATCCCCGACCTTGCATGGCGGGCAGATCTTGAACCAGTAGGCGTAGTCGGCAATAGCTGATCCAACCGGATCCCAACAATGTCCCGCGCCTGGAAGCTAGGCTGGCGGACGCGGCAGGGTCGCGGGAAGGTAAGATGCAGGCTCCATGGTCTGGAGGAAATCATCTTCACCCTTATCCCGTGCGGCCTGGGTTGCTTTGCACGCTGCGAGAATGGTCGGACCGAACTGGCGCTTTGGATTTTGCGCCTGTCGCACGATGATCCAGTCGCAGCCGCTGGCGAGATCCAGGGCCAGCAGATGCAGCGTCGCATCCGCCACCTCCCGCGCGCGGAGGGTCTTGAGCCGCGTCTGTCCTTGCAGATCCTCGACGGTGGCCACGATCGCATCTCCCTCTGGCGGCACCGGGTTGATCAGCCCCTGGATGTCCTGGAAGGTGTCCGCTGCGAGATAGCCGCCATGGAATTCCGGAAAATGCCTGTATTGTTCCGCGGATAAAACCTGCTTGGGGGTGACGACGGTAAAGAAGCTGTTCTCGAAGCGATAGATGCGCTGCGTGATCGCAACGTCCATGTTGGCCATCGCGATGGTGAAGGCTTCGACCTGATTGGCCATCGGATACGGGTCCCAGTTCGCGTCCGACAGCACATAGCCATGCAGTCCGTGGTCGGCGGCACTCCCGTGCACGTAGAATTTCATCATCTGCGGGGTGGAAAGCTCCCAGGCATCGCCAGGCGAAAGGCCGACACGCGTCGCCGGATTATGGTCCGAACTGTTCATCGCGATCAGCACGGTGCGGCGAAGCTCGTTCCAGGATTGCCACGCGGAGCCCTGGCGGATCGAGGAGGCGCGCAGGCTTTCCGGGTCCTGGATGATGCGATCGGGATCGTTGTCGAACAGATAGCTGCCCTTGATCAGCAGCATGATGCGTGCCGCGTCCCAGTTCAGCCAGGGATAGGGATGTGCCGCCTGCACCGGCGACGACAGCGGCGTGATGCTGCTGTTCATGCCCTCGAGGTCGGCCGCCAGAGCCAGGTCGGCCCAGTCGAGCGCGTGGCGCCCCTGGTCCAGGGCCAGTGCTGCCTGGGCGACGGCATAGGCGTTGGAGCTGATCAGGGCGGCGTCGTCGGCTCCGAACGGCGCCAGCGGCTTCAGCCCGGCCTTGTGCAGCGCGTCCGCAGCACTCATGCGCACGCCGCCGTAATAGGCGTCCCCGACGCCGACCATGGTGGCACCGATCGACGCCAGCACCACGAGATCGCCTTCACCGAGGGTACCTTTGGCAGGCATCACCGGAACGATGCGCTTGTTCAGCAGGTCGAGCAGCATCTGCGTCAGCGGCGGGCTGGCGGCTTCGAAGCTCATCGTGTTGGCACGGACCACCATGATGGCGCGGATCAGTTCCTCGCTTTCGATGAAGGGGCCGCCGCCGAGCAGGGGGAGCCGGCTGAAGCGGTCGAGTTGTATCTTGTAGAGCCGCGACTCGTTGGCCGGCGAGAGCGGGTCGCCGGAGAAGATCGAGACTTCGCGCTGCTCCCCGGCGCCGCGGTTGAACCAATAGACCGGGACCCCTTCGCGCGCGGCCTCCAGCAGCAGCTGGTAGGCGTCCGCGGAACGTTGACGGGCCGACGCGGATAACGACACCGAAGCTCCGTCGCGCGCGACCTGGACCAGTTGTTCCAGGCTCAGTCCCAAGCCGGTCAGGATGACCGAGCCGGGGGCGGCCGGCGCTGCGATCGGAGTGAAGGCATCGGCTTCCCGGGCAGCCGACATCCAAAGTGCCAGTGCGGCGGCGGCCATCGCACGAAGCAACCACGGCCGGCGGTTATAGGCAATCATCGTTGGTGCAACTCGCATGATGATGAGAAGGCCGCCTTGTTACGCCGGTCGGGGACATTCATAGCAGGTAAAAGCCGATCTTCGGAAGAAACTTTTCAGGATAATTCCGGATTTTGTTGCAGCCGGATAATGTAGGCGATCGTTATCGGGCCGCCGGCAAAAGATATCATCGTCCGTAGCGCGAGGTCTGTCAGACTGCGCGCTCGCTTGACCAGGCTGGACGGCACGCAGGGGAGGAATGGTTGGGGCAGGACGTGCTGGTCATCGACAAGCTTATCGAGGATTGCGTGCTGGACGGGCGCACTCTCTCGCTCGACCTGCTGTACCGGATCGCCATCGGACAAGGCCGTATCGTGCTGGACGAGGCGGCGCTGGCCGAGGTCGGCCGCTGCCGCTCCGTGCTGCTCGGCGCCATCGAGTCCGGGCAGGCGGTATATGGCACCACGACCCTGGTGGGCGCCTTCAAGGATCGCACCGTCGATCCCCAGGAAATCGACAGCTTCAACCAGCGGCTGATGAACTCGCATCATTTGGGCATCGGCGAGCCGCGGGACGAGCGCATCGTCCGGGCGGCGCTGGCGGTCAGGCTGAACACGGCGTTGACGGGAGCCGCCGGCGCGTCGCTCTCGCTGCTGACGGCGCTGTGTGACCTGCTCAATGCCGGCATCACCCCCCTGGTCCGTGAATATGGCTCGATTGGCTGCGCCGATGTCGGGCTGATGGCGCAGATCGGCTCGGTGCTGATGGGCGGCGGCGAGGTGATCAGCCGCGGCCGCATCACGCCTGCCGCCGAGGCGCTGGCGCTGGCCGGGCTGGCGCCGGTCAAGCCCGGCCCCAAGGACGCGATGGTGCTGATCTCGTCGAACGCGCTCACGGTGGCCTCGGTAGCCTTGTCGATCGGCGGGCTGCGTCGGACGTTCTTTGCCGCCTTCGCCGCCTACGGGGTCTCCTGCGCGGGCTTTGGCGCCTTCCGCACGCCCTGGCTCGCCGCCTCGCGCATCGGCAGCGGCTCCGAGCGTCGCGCCGCGGAGTTCTTTCTCGACAGCTTCCGCGACGACCAGTGGGTCTCGCGCGGCAACATCCAGGACCCGCTGTCGTTCCGCTGCATGCCGCAGATCGCCGGCGCCGCCCTGAGCGCGCTGGAGCATGCCGAGGCGGTGCTTGAGCATGCGCTGAACGCCAGCGACGACAACCCGGTCGTGACCGATGAGGTGCTCACGTCGGGCGGTTCGCTGCCGCTGGAGCTGACACTGGCCGTCGAGAGCCTGATGCTGGCCGTGGCCCATCTCGGGCGCGCGGCCTTCAACCGCATCCTGGCGATGTGCCGCGACGACATCTCCGGAATGCCGCGCAACCTGACGCCGCATGACGGCTCGGTGATCGCCTTCGGAGCGGCGACCAAGCAGGCAGCGGATCTGTGCGTCACCCTGCTGCACGAGAGCATGCCGGCGTCGATCTACCAGACCACGGTGGCCAACGGCATCGAGGACGAGGCCACCAACCTGCCCCTGGTGGCGCGCAAGCTGCGTCTTCAGGCCGACCTGTTCGGCAAGCTGATCGCCCATGAGGCGGTGGTGGCAATGCAGAGCGTCTGGCTGTCGCAGAGCCCGACGACGCTCGATGGCCTGGCCGGCGAGGCGGCGCGGCGGATCGAGGCGGTGGTGGCGCCCATCGACGACCTGCGCATGCTGTCGATGGATTTCATGGCCGCCGAGCGCTCGCTGCTCGACCGCGACTGGCTGGACCAGCTCATGGCCCGCTTTTCCCTGCGCCTGTCCGGATGGGCCTCATGACCGCGGACCTCGTGGTCGCCGGCACCGTCATCACAGCGGACGTGGTGATCCCGCACGGCTGGGTGTCGGTGCGGGATGGCCGCATCCTCGCGGTCGGCGGCGGAGATCGGCCCGAGGCGGCGCGAACGCATGATTTCGGAGCCGCCCTGGTGCTGCCGGGCGCCATCGACGCGCAGGTGCATTCGCGCTCGCAAGCCGGGCAGGAGGACTTCATCTGGACCACGCGGGCGGCCGCGGCCGGTGGCGTCACCACGATCATCGACATGCCCTATGACGACGGCTTCCTGGTCTGCGATGCGGCTCGGCTGTCGCAGAAGGCAGCCGAGGCGGCGCTGCAGGCACGCGTCGATTTCGGCCTCTACGGCACGATCGATCCGACCGGCGGCCCGGATGCGATCGCAGCCATGGCGCAAGCCGGCGCCGTCGGGTTCAAATTCTCGACCTTCGGCACGCATCCGACCCGCTTCCCGCGCATCCCGCCGCCCTTGCTGGCTGCCTGCTTCGCCGAGGTGGCGAAATGCGGCCTGATCGCCGGCGTGCATAACGAGAATGACGAGATGGTCCGCGCCGCGATCGGGGCGGTGGAGAAGTCCGGCATCACCGACTGGCGCGCGCACGGGCTGTCGCGGCCGCCTCTCGCCGAGGCGCTGGCGGATGTGGAGGTCTATGAGATCGCGGCGGCCACCGGCTGTTCGGCACATATCGTGCATTCCTCGATCGGCCGTGGCTACGAGCTTTGCGCCGCCTACCGGGCGCAGGGCTTCGACACCACCATCGAGGCCTGCATCCATTACCTGGTGCTTGACGAGGAGCATGACGTGGCACGGCTCGGCGGCAAGGCCAAGATCAACCCGCCGATCCGCCCCAGGCAAGAGGTCGAGGCGCTGTGGGAGCATCTCGCCAACGGCCGCGTCACCATCGTCTCCACCGACCATGTGAGCTGGAGCGAGGACCGCAAGACCAACCCCGACATGCTGCGCAACGCCTCCGGGGCGCCGTCGCTGGAGGTGCTGGTGCCGCTGC
>CAXTCT010000174.1:0-4870 GCA_964242565.1 uncultured Acetobacteraceae bacterium
CGCGCGCTGCCTGAGGCGCCACGCGTTCACCGCGCGCAACGGCCGAGTCAGGCGCCAGCTTTTCGAGGCGCGCAACGAGGCCAGCTCGGCCTCCAGCCGGCTCGCCTGGTCGTTTCCGGCCCCGATCTCGGCCTCATGCTCCCGGACCGCCCAGTTCCAGCTATCGGCGATCAGCGTCTCGTCGTCGGTCGCCATCAGATGGACGAAAAAATCCAGGCTGTGCGCCGCCGTCGCGGTGCATTGCGTGCAGGCAAATCCGATCAGGCCGTAGGCCGCCAGCTGACGCATCAGCCGCGAAAAGGCCAGCGGCGTGAAAACCCAGCAATGCACGTCGTGATAGGTGCCGTTGGACAGCGCATCCTCGACCACGGCCATGGTCCGGTCATAATCCTGTCTGGTCGGGCGCGGATCCGAACCCGGCGTGCCGCTCCAGGCCTCGGCAAGATCGCGATGGGCGATGTTCAGGCTGAAATCCAGGATCTGTCGCGGGCCGGGGATCACGGCGCCCGCCCGCGCCGCCAGGATCAGGTCGGCGGCCGAACTGGTCTGGCGGCGAAAATCGAAGCAGTAGCGCCGGTCCGGTATCACCAGCCTGATGGTGCCGCCGGGATGCAGGACCGACTTGAGCTGCGCCAGCCAGCCGACCAGATCCGGCACATGCTCGACCACGTGGGAGGCGACGACATAGTCGAACCGCTGGCCCTGGCAGGCGGCGTCGAGCGAGCCGCCGCTCCAGACAATGTCCACGCCCACGATCCGCGCGGGGTCGACATTCGGGTCGTGCCGGTATTTCTCGCGCAACGCCTCGGTGCCGACATGGTCGACATACAGCACATCCGCCTCGGGCTTGCGCAGCATCGGGTTTTGCAGCGGCCCGATCTCCAGCCCGCGCGTCGCGGCCGGGTCCAGCCCCTGCAGCAAGGTCTGCATGCGATCCATCGGCCGGCGGGTGGCCCGGGTGCCTTCATTCTGCGTCGTCAACTCGCTCATCCACCTTCAACGGCACCTGCCGGGCACCCTCAACGGCCCCGGATGGGGTCTGCGCCGGCGATTTGTTCCATTCCGGTACGCGGTCCGCAACCCCGGCTTCATGCCGCCGAGATTGACATCCGGCCGGCCTCTCCCCCATCTCGCAGCTTCCCGTTCCGGAGTGGGTCGCACCCTGATGCCCGTTTATGCCTTCATCTTCCCTGGACAGGGCAGCCAGTTCGCCGGCATGGGGCGCGATCTTGCCGCGGCCTTCGCGCCCGCGCGCGAGGTGTTCCAGGAAGTCGACGACGCGCTCGGCGAGCGTCTCTCCAAGCTGATGTTCACCGGCCCGATCGAGGAACTGACCCTCACCCAGAACACCCAGCCGGCGCTGATGGCGGTCTCGCTCGCGGTGCTGCGCGTGCTGGAAGCCGAGGGCGGCCTCGATCTGGCGGCAAAGGCGGCCCTCGTCGCCGGCCATTCACTGGGCGAATATGCCGCCCTGGCCGCCGCGCGCAGCCTCGGCATCGCGCAGACCGCGAAGCTGCTGCGCCTGCGCGGCAGCGCCATGCAGAAGGCGGTGCCGGCCGGCGAGGGCGGCATGGCGGCCCTGCTCGGGGTCGAGCTGGAGCGGGCCTGCGAGATCTGCGCCGCCGCCGCCGTCTTGCGGACCGAAGGCCAGCCCGACCGGGCCGAGGTGATCGAGGTCGCCAACGACAATGGCGGTGGCCAGGTCGTGATCTCCGGCGCGCTCACCGCCGTGGCCAGGGCCATCGACATCGCCAAGGAGCGCGGCATCCGTCGCGCCATGCTGCTGCCGGTGTCGGCCCCTTTCCATTGTTCGCTGATGGCTCCCGCCGCGGACGCCATGCGCGAGGCGCTCGGCGAGGCCGACATCGCCTCGCCGCTGCTGCCGCTGATCGCCAATGTCACCGCCGCCAAGGTCACCTCGCCCGGCCAGATACGCGACCTGCTGGTGGCCCAGGTCACCGGCACCGTGCGCTGGCGCGAGAGCGTGCTGGCGATGACAACGCTCGGCGTCGACAGCTTCATCGAGCTCGGCGCGGGCAAGGTGCTGTCCGGCCTGTGCAAGCGGATCGCGCCCGACGCGGCCACGCGCTGTGCCGGCACGCCCGACGAGATCGAGGCGCTGCTCAAGCTGCTCTAGGCATCAAGGCTCCGGGGAATTTCCATGTTCAGGCTCGACGGCAAGCTGGCTCTGGTCACCGGCGCTTCCGGCGGATTGGGTGCGGCCATCGCCACCCTGCTGCATGCCCAGGGTGCCGCGGTGGCGCTTTCCGGCGCCCGGCGCGAGGCGCTGGAGACGCTGGCGGCGAGCCTCGGCGAACGGGCGCATGTCTGCCCGGCCGATCTGTCCGATCCCGCTTCACCCGACGCGCTGGTCGCCAGGGCCGAACTTGAGGGTGGCCGGGGGTTGGATATCCTGGTCAACAACGCCGGCCTGACCCGTGACGGTCTTGCCCTGCGCATGAAGGATGCCGACTGGAACCAGGTCCTGGAGGTCGATCTCGCCGCGCCCTTCCGCCTGTGCCGGGCCGCGCTGCGCGGCATGCTGCGGCGGCGGGCCGGGCGGATCATCTCGATCGCGAGCGTCGTCGGCGTCACCGGCAACCCCGGCCAGGCCAATTATGCCGCCGCCAAGGCCGGCATGATCGGCATGAGCAAGTCGCTTGCCCAGGAGGTCGCATCGCGCGGCATCACGGTCAATGTGGTCGCGCCGGGCTTCGTTGCGACCGCCATGACCGGGGCCCTGTCCGACGAGCAGAAGGCCAGGCTGCTTGCGTCGATCCCGCTCGGCCGGATGGGGCAGCCGGACGACGTCGCGGCAGCGGTGGCCTATCTCGCCTCCGAGCAGGCGGCCTGGGTGACCGGCACGACGTTGCATGTCAATGGCGGCATGGCGATGATCTGAGGGCGGCGATGATCTGCAACCCGCCCCGCCGCCCGAGGTTGTTTGTCAGGCTGTCGTCACCGTGTCGCCACATTGACGACCGCAAGCCGGATGCGGCGCCTTGGCGAGCGGTGAAATTCCATGCTAATCGCCCGCTGCTTCGTCCGGAGCGGGCTGGTATCCTTCATGGGGCGTGAATTCCCCGTGGGATGCACAGGACAGGACGAACACGTTCGAACCGCCCGTTTTCCGGGGCAAAGAGGAAGCAAGGTCAGATGAGCGAGATCGCCGACAAGGTCAAAAAGATCGTCGTGGAGCACCTGGGCGTCGAGGAGAGCAAGGTGACGCCCGACGCTTCCTTCATCGACGACCTCGGCGCCGACAGCCTCGACACGGTCGAGCTGGTCATGGCTTTCGAGGAAGCATTCGGGGTCGAGATCCCGGAGGACGCGGCGGAGAAGATCTCCACGGTCAAGGACGCGATCGACTATATCGAGAAGCAGAAGGCCGCCTGAGGCATTACCATGACGAGCGGGAACCAGCTCCGGCGGGTCGTCGTCACCGGCATGGGTATCGCCGGCCCCCTCGGCGTCGGTGTCGAGCATTTCTGGAAACGCCTGGTCGAAGGGGAAAGCGGCATACGCCGTATCAGCTCCTTTGAAATGGCTGACCTCCCGGCTCAGGTGGCCGGCGAGGTTCCGGCCGGCAAGCGCGAGACCGGCGGCCTCGATCTCGGCGAGTGGATACCGCACAAGGACCAGAAGAAGATGGACCGCTTCATCCATCTGGGTATCGTCGCCGCCGTCGAGGCGGTCGAGGATTCCGGCTGGGTACCCGAGACCGAGGCGGATCGCTGCGCCACCGGGGTGATGATCGGATCGGGCATCGGCGGGCTGCAGACGATCTACGAAGCGTCGATCCTGGTCAACGAGGGCAAGGCGCGGCGCCTGTCGCCCTTCTTCATTCCGGCCTCCCTGATCAATCTGGTGTCGGGTCATCTCTCGATCCGCTATGGTTTCAAGGGACCCAATCATTCCGCCGTCACGGCATGTGCCACCGGCGTGCATGCGATCGGCGACGCGGCCCGGCTGATCATGTTCGGCGATGCCGACGTGATGGTCGCGGGCGGCACCGAGGCGGCGGTGTGCGCGCTCGGCATCGCCGGTTTCTGCGCGGCCCGCGCCTTGTCGACCGGCTTCAACGAGACTCCCGGACGGGCATCGAGGCCCTGGGACCGCGATCGTGACGGCTTCGTCATGGGCGAAGGCGCCGGCGTGGTCGTGGTCGAGGAATACGAGCATGCGAAACGACGCGGCGCCAAGATCTATGCCGAATTGCTCGGCTATGGGCTGTCCGGCGACGCCCATCACATCACCGCGCCGCCCGATGGTCATGCCGGCGCCTTCCGGGCGATGGCGGGCGCCATGCGTCATGCCGGGGTGACGCCGGCCGACATCCAGTACGTCAATGCCCACGGCACCTCGACCATGGCCGACGACCTCGAGCTCGAAGCCGTCGAGCGGCTGTTCGGTGACCATGCCCGCGGCCTCGCCATGTCGTCCACCAAATCCGCGACCGGGCATCTGCTCGGCGCCGCGGGTGCCATCGAGGCGATTTTCTGCATGCTGGCGATACGCGACGGCGTGGTGCCCCCGACCCTCAACCTCGAGCATCCGAGCCGCGAGAGCGTGATCGACCGGGTCGCGCACACGGCCCAGGAGCGGCGGGTCAAGGTGGCGCTGTCCAACAGCTTCGGCTTTGGCGGCACCAACGCCAGCATCCTGTTCGGAGCGGTCTGATCGGGATCCCGGGCGCTCGATGCGCTGGCTGCTGATCCCGTTTGTCCTGCTCGCCGCGGCGATCGCGGCCTTCACGCTCTATACCCGCGCGGGTCCGCTGCCCGGCAACGCCGCCATCGCAATCCCGCATGGCCGTCTCGGCCTCGCGATAAGCGTCCTGCAGCGCCGGGACGCCCTGCCGCGGGGCGAG
>CAXTCT010000175.1:0-4820 GCA_964242565.1 uncultured Acetobacteraceae bacterium
TCCGCCCCCAGGTCGGCCAGGATCATGCAAGCGAAGGGCGCGGGACCGATCGCCGCCAACTCGACGATTGTCATCCCCGACAGCGGGCCGCTCATCGGATGTCTCCCGGCTGGCTGCGCCAGGACAGGACCCCGGCGTCGCTGTCGAACTGGCTAAGAGCGCCGTCGGCTATTTTGAACATTATCGCCTCCCGGTCACATGCGCCTGGCAACCTCTTCGAGCATCACCTCGGTCGCGCCCCCTCCAATGGTCAGGATGCGGGCATCACGAACCATGCGTTCGATCGGGGTGCCGGTCATGTAGCCGGTACCGCCGTGCAACTGCAGGCAGCCATGCACGACCTGCTGCAGGGTCTCGCAGGAAAATGCCTTCAGCATCGAAACCTCGCGGACCACGTCCTGGCCCTCCTCGACCATCTGCGCGCATTGGTAGGTCATGGCGCGCACGGCGAAGGTTTTGGCCGCCATCTCGGCCAGCTTGTTGCGGACCACGGGCTGGTCCCACAGCGCCTTGCCGAAGGCCTTGCGCTGGCGAACATAATCGACCGTCAAATCGATCGCCTTGACGCACTGGCCGCTACACAAGGCGCCGATCACGAGGCGCTCGTTCTGGAACGTGCTGAGGATGTAGTAGAAGCCCTGGCCTTCCTCACCCAGCAAGGCGTCGGCCGACACCCAGCAATCGTCGAAATATAGCTCGGCGGTGTCCGAAGATCGCCAGCCATGCTTGTCCAGCTTGCGGGCGACCTTCAGCCCGGGATTGCCCTTCTCGACGATAAAGAGCGACAGGCCGCGGCTGGGCTTGACCTCGGAATTGGTCCGAGCGGCAACGATGTAGGTATCGGCCTGCACGCCGTTGGTGATGAACATCTTGCTGCCGTTCAGCATCCATCCGTTTCCGGACCGTTCGGCCTTTGTCTTTATTCCGGCCACATCGGAGCCGGCATGCGCTTCCGTGACGCAGATCGCCCCCACCTCGGTTCCGGCGCAGGCAGGTGGTAGATAACGTTGCTTCTGCTCGTGCGTGCCGCGATGCGCGATGTGGGAAATGGACATGTCGCTATGCACGGTCATCGCGGTCGCGACCCCGCCATAGCCGGAACGGGACAATTCCTCGCCCAGCACCACGGAGGCGAGCGGACCCAGCCCGCTGCCGCCATATTCGACCGGGTGCCGCATGCCCAGGACGCCGAGCGAGCCGAGGCCCACGAAAGCGGAGCGGGGAATGGCGCCCGCAACTTCCCACGCATCGGCCTTCGGGACGATCTCGTCTTCCACGTAACGGCGCAACTGGTCCCGGATCATCCGCAGGTCTTCGTCGAGAACCGTCGCCGGCTCCATTATCTCGAATCTGTCCATGGCCATCGCTCTCCGATATTCCTCGATATAGTCCGACCGGACGGTCTATGTAAATGAGCTAGCGGCCGTCAGACAGCAAGGTAAGTTGGTTGCTCCGCGCTCGCATCCAGGGGGCGCAACTCGGCCCGGCCCAGCATATAATTGACGTGGGCCAGCACCTCCACGAACGCGAATCCTGTCTGGTGGGCGTCCAGCGGGCGTGGAAAAACGGTCGGAATCAAGTCCGCCGCGGAGTGCGGCGCGTCGGCGCAGGCGATGCGGATCAGGTCGCAGCGCTCGCGGTGATGCGCCATCAATGCGTCGGCCCGCTTGTGAAGGCCATAAAACGGCAGGCCGTGGCCGGGCAGCACCAGCACGTCGGCGGGCACCGCATCGATCAGCCCGTTGAGGGAGCGTAAATATTCGCCGAGCGCATCGGCCTCCGGCTCCATGGCATATACGCCGATATTGGGAGAGATACGGGCGATCACCTGGTCGGCCGACAGGAACAACCGGTCATGCGCGCAGTACAGCATCGCCTGTTCAGGCGCATGTCCGCCTCCCGTCAGCACCCGGAAAACGCGGCGGCCAATACGCAATTCCTGCCCATGCAGCAGCCGGACATAGGTGTAGGGCAGGCCCGTGGTCTGGCGCAGGTATTCGTGGCCCCCGGACAAGACCTGGTCGATCACCTCGTCCGGCAGTCCGTGGCGGCGGTAGAAGCTGCGATAAAGCAAGCTGCTGGCTTCCACAGAGGAGTTCTGCAGCGCCATGGTGTAGAGATAATCGCTGCGCGGCATGTGCAACGGCAGCGCGAAGCGGTCGGCCAGCCAGCCCGCCAGGCCCACATGGTCCGGATGGAAATGCGTGACGATCAGCCGGGTCAGCCGGCGGCCCGCCAGAGGCCCGTCGAGCAGGGCCTGCCACATCTCCCGGGACGCCGCGTCGCCCAGGCCGGTATCCACCGCCGCCCAGCCATCCTCGTCCTCCAGAAGATAGATATTAACGTGGTCCAGCCGGTAGGGCAGCGGCAGGCGGAACCAGAGCAGCCCCTCCCGCACGGTCACCAACTCCCCGAAGGCGGGCGGTTCTGGCCAGGGGAAGCCCATCGATTGGCTAGCCACGCGATGACCCGGTTTGGTCCTGTTTGCACATATTTTATGCCTCGTCCCGATGATGCCTGTTGCCCGGGGTGGGCGGATCCCCGCTAGAACTGGCGTCCAAGCAGGCCGCGGGCGACCACGTTCGCCTGGATCTCCGCCGCGCCCTCGAAGATATTGAGGATGCGGGCGTCGCAGAGCACGCGGCTGATCTCGTACTCCTGCGCATAGCCATTGCCGCCATGCACCTGCAACCCGGTATCCGCGTTGCTCCAGGCAACGCGGGCCGCCAGCAGCTTGGCCATGCCTGCCTCGACGTCGCAGCGCTCGCCGGCGTCCTTGGTGCGCGCGGCAAAATAGGTCAGTTCCCGCGCAATGACCGTTTCCACCGCCATCATCGCCAATTTGTCGGACACGCGGGGGAAATCACTCAGCTTTTTGCCGAACTGCCGGCGCTCGCCGGCGTAGCGCAACGCCAGATCCAGCGCCGTTCGCGCCACACCGACGGCTCGTGCGGCGGTCTGGATGCGCGCACCCTCGAAGGTCTTCATGAGCTGGCGGAAACCCGCGCCGCGCTCACCGCCCAGCAGCCCGTCCGCGTCCACCCGGAACTCGTCGAAGGACAGCACATATTCCTTCATCCCGCGATAGCCCAATACCTGGATCTCACCACCCGACAGGCCCGGATCGGGGAAGGGGGCCGCCTCGGTCCCGCGCGTCTTGGCCGCCAGGAACATCGACAGGCCGCCGAACCCGGGCTTGTCCGCGTCGCTGCGGGCCAGCACCGTCATGAGATCGCTGCGCGCGGCATGGGTGATCCAGGTCTTGCCGCCGGTGATGTGCCAGGCACCATCCGGCTGCGCCACCGCCCGGGTCTTGACGGACGCGAGGTCCGAGCCGGTATCCGGTTCGGTGAACACGGCGGTCGGGAGGATCGTGCCGGCGGCGATGCCGGGCAGCCAACGGCGCTTCTGCGCCTCCGTCCCGTTTGCGCTGATCAGCTCACCCGCGATCTCCGACCGGGTGCCCAGCGATCCGGCCGCGATCCAGCCGCGGCTCAGCTCCTCCGACACCACGCACATCGCGAGCTTGCCCAGGCCCAGTCCGCCATACTGCTCGTCGATGCACACGCCGAAGACACCGAGTGCGGCCATCTCGCGCACCAGCTCGTCCGGGATCAGGGTGTCGGCCAGGTGCCAGGCATGGGCAAACGGCGCAACCCGCTTGTCGCTGAACTGGCGGAACTGATCACGGACCATATCGAGCGTCTCGTCGCCCAGAGACTGGTCCGCCTGCCAACCCTCGCCCAGCAGGCGCGCCAGGCTGGCGCGCGACGCCGGGGTGTTGCCACCGGCCAGGAAGCTCCGTACCGCCGGGTCGGCGGCCAGCACCCCAGCGGCGTCCTCGGCCGCGAGGTCGCTTGGACGCACGATCTCGTTCTGGCTTATGGGCAGGCCGCCCAGCAACTGGTGCAGGTACTCGCCGAAGCCGATCTGCACCACAAGCCGCTCGCCCTCGCCGAGACGGCCGGCCGCGGCCAGCCGCGACGCCCATCCGGCGAGCTGGTCGAGCGCCTCAACCTGGGTCGCCACCCAGGCGAAGCCATGCACCATCCGCTGCTCGGTCTCCAGGCGGGCGGCCTCCACCTTGCCGTCGGGAGCCACGACGCCGTGGCAGGCGGCATGCACGGCGCGGAGAAAGGCCCGACTTGCATCGATGGCCTCGTGGCACTGCGCGACAATGGTGTCGTCCCCTGTGTAAGTCACGGTGTCGTTCATGCTCGCTTCCTCATGGTCAGGGTCGGATGGTCAAGGCTGGGCCCAGGGGCTACGTGACCAGTCCGTCATCGTGCAGCCGGCCGATCTCACCCGAAGACAGGCCGAGCCCGGCCAGCACCGCATCGGTGTCACGTCCGAGCGTGGGCGCCGCTTCAGGCGTCCGCCGGGCGTCGGTCGGCAGCGTGGCCGCGGCGCCCGGCGTCACGTAGCGTCCGCCCGGATGCGCCACCTCGGCCAGCAAGGGGTTGGCGGTGGACAAAGCCGGGTCCTGCGCCAATCCCTCGGACAAGGTCTGGAACGGTCCCCAGCACATGCCGGCCCGATCCAGAAGCGGGGCCAGTTCGGCCGATGTGCGTGCGGCGAAAGCCGGTGCGAAGAGAGGGTACAGCCGGCTGCGATGCGCGAAACGCTCGCCCTCGTCTTGAGCGAAGCTCACATTCAGCTCGGCTTCCAGCGCCGCGACGGCCTCGCCGAGCTGCAACAGGGCGACCAACCCCTGCCATTGCCGCGGGGTGATGGCGACGATCATCAGGCGCTTGCCATCGGCGGTGGCAAAGTCCCGGCCAAAGGCGCCGAACAGGTCGTTGCCCAGCCGCCGGCGACCC
>CAXTCT010000176.1:0-4805 GCA_964242565.1 uncultured Acetobacteraceae bacterium
CCCCGGCTCGCGGCTCCGCGGGCGGCGGTGCGGCGCCGCCGTGAGCGTCGCGAGATCACCCTGCTGATCGCGACCGCCGCCACCATCCTGGTCATCAGCCTGTTCCGCCATAATTTCATGTCGCTGCAGAACCTGCACTTCATGCTGCTCAACTCGGTGGTTCTGTCGCTGCTGGCGCTGGGCCAGACCCTGGTGATCGCCACGCGCGGCATCGATCTTTCGGTAGCACCCGTGCTCGGCCTGACCGCCGTGGTCACGGGACTGCTCGCGCAAGGCAGCGGCCTGCCGCTCATCGGCGCGTTCGGCATCGCCCTGGTGATCGGCCTCGTGCTCGGCACCATCAACGGCTTCCTGGTCGCCCGGCTGGTGATCCCGCCGATCATCACCACGCTCGGCACCTACAGCCTCTATAGCGGCCTGATCTTCATCTATTCCAACGGCACGCAGGTCGACAGCGTGCCGCACGCCTACGGCGTGCTTGGCAACGGCGTCATCTCGCCCCTGCTGCCGATCCCGATACCGGTCGTGGTGCTGGGGGTGGTGCTGCTGCTGACCTGGTTCATGCTGTCGCACATGCCGTTCGGACGCGCCGTGCTCGCGATCGGCAACAACCAGGCCGCGGCCTATAATGCCGGCATCGCGGTGACCTCCACCCAGGTGCGCGTTTATGCGCTGTCCGGCGTGCTTGCCGCCCTCTCCGGCCTGATGTTCCTCTGCTATACCGGTTCCGCCACCGTCACCACCGGCACCGGCGACCATATGGAACTGCAATCGATCGCGGTTGCCTTGATCGGAGGCACGGCGATTTCCGGCGGCCGTGCCTCCATGATCGGCACGGTACTCGGCAGCGTGTTCCTCAGCGTGGTGCTGACGGCGCTGGTTTTCATGCACGTGCCGCCGATCTGGTACTCGGCCGGCGAGGGTCTCATGATCCTTGTCACGGTCGCGGCCGGCCGTCGCCGCCAAGCCGCGGGAGCTGCCTGAGATGAACGGAAGCAAGGGCTGGGAGCGGTCGCTGATCGGCGTGCTGGTCGTGCTGCTGGCGGTGCTGATCGCGGTGGTGCCCGGGTTCTACTCGGGATTCGGAAGCTTCCTCGCGCTGAGCGAGAATTTCCTGCCGTTCGGACTGGTTGCACTGGGTCTTTCCACCGTCATCCTGACCGGCGGCATCGACCTCTCCGTGGGTGCCACCGCCGGCTTGTCCGCCATCGTCATGGCGGAGATGTGGAGCGGGATGCATGTCTCGATCTGGCTGTCCGCGCTGATCGGCATCCTCGCCGGCGGTGTTCTGGGTGGGGTCAACGGGCTGATCATCACCCGCCTGCGCATCGAGCCGCTGATCGCGACCCTGGCGACCAGCTTCATCTATGGCAGCCTGGCCACCGCCCTCGCCGGCGACACGCCTCCTTCGGGCTTCCCGGACAGCTTCAACCGGCTTGGCGCCGGCGCCATCGGCGACATCGTGCCGTACCAGATCCTGTTGTTCGGCGTGCTCGCCATCCTGTTCAGCCTGGTGATGTCGCGCAGCAAGTTCGGCCGCAAGATCGTCATGATCGGCTACAGCCCGGATGCCGCGCGCTATTCCGGCGTCCGGGTTGGACGCATCCTGGTCGGCGCCTATGTCATCAGCGGAGCCATGGCGGCTCTGGCGGGCATCGTGCTCGCCGCCTATTACAGCGCGGTCCGCGCCGACATGGGCGACGTGCTGCTGCTGAGCACGATCACCATGGTCGTGCTCGGCGGAGTCAGCATCTTCGGCGGCGAGGGCAGCATCTTCGGCGTCGTGATCGCCGTGCTGGTGCTCGGTTTTCTGCGCCAGGGCATGCTGATCGCCGGCTTCTCCGACATGCTGACCACGATGCTGACCGGCGCCATCCTGCTTGGCGCGATCGCCATCAAGAATACTCTCGCCGGCCGAGGCAGCGGGTTCGCCCTGCTGCTGGGCCGTCTCCGCCGCCACAAGCCGGCGTGAGAGCCACATATTCCACAACCACAAGAAAAGATCGGGAGCCATGAACAGGATTACCAAAGCCGGTATCGCCCTATTGCCGATGCTGCTCGGCAGCGCCGCCGCCCAGGCCGCGGACATCGACACCAGCAAGCCGCTCCGCGTTGCGATGGTGCCGAAACTTGTCGGATTGTCGGTCTTCAAGGCCAACGAGCAGGGGGCAGAGAAGGCGGCCAAGATGCTCAACATCGACTTCCTCTATACCGGACCGGTCACGGCCTCGGCGCAGGGACAGGTCGATGTGTTCAACAGCCTCATCGCGAGGCGTTTCAACGTGATCACCACCACCTCGAACAACCCGACCCAGCTTGCCCCCGCACTCAGGCGTGCGCTCAAGCAGGGGATCAAGGTGGTGTCGTATGACAGCGACGTCGCCCCCGATGCCCGCGACTTCTTCATCCAGAACACCAACTATGCCGCTCACGGCAAGGCCCTGGTCGATGCCGTCGCAAAATTCACCGGCCCCAACGCGCAGGTCGCGATATTGTCCTCGACGCCCGACGCGACCATCCAGAACGAATGGATCAACGCGCTGAAGGCCTACATGACCACCGCCTATCCAAAGATGAAGATCGTCACTACCCAGTATGGCCAGTCCAGCCCGTCGCAATCGCTGACCGCGGGGCTGAACATCCTGCAGGCCAACCCTGGCGTGACCGGCATCATCGCGCCGGACGGCGCGGCGGAAGTGGGGGCGGCGGCGGCCGTCGAGAAGCTCGGCATGACCGGACGCGTGTTCGTCACCGGCTGCAGTGATCCAGATTCGATCCGGCAATATGTGAAGTCCGGCATCATCCGCGAAAGCCCGCTCTGGGACGAGGTCAAGGAAGGCGAACTGGTGATGTATGTGGCGCGCCTGGCCGCCAACAACGCGATCCAGCCGAACGGCAGTTTCACCGCGGGCGACCTCGGCAGCTTCACCGCCAAGGACCGCGTGATCGTGTTCAGCGAGCCGCTGGTGTTCGACAAGAATAATATCGACAACTACCACTTCTAGTCATCGACAAGAGGAACCTGGCGCATGAAGCAAATCCTGTTCACGGGCGGCAGCGGCAAGGCCGGACGTCATGTCGTGCAGTATCTGGTCGAGCAGGGCTATCATGTCCTGAACATCGATACCAAGCCGCTCGACCATCCCAAGGTGCGCACGCTGATCACCGATATCACCGATGCCGGGCAATTGTTCAACGCCTTCTCGTCCTATACCGGCCTGCACGAGTTCGATCCTGACCTGCGCGCGCCGAAGATCGACGCCGTGGTGCATTTCGCAGCGATTCCGCGTATCATGATCGTGCCGGACAACGAGGTCTATCGCATCAACGTGATGGGCACGTACAACGTGCTGGACGCGGCAACCAGGCTCGGCATCCCCAAGGTAATCATCGCCTCCAGCGAGACCACCTACGGCGTCGTGTTCGCCAACACGCCGCGCGAGCCCGAATATTTCCCGCTCGACGAGGAATATCCGGTCGATCCGATGGACAGCTACGCCATCTCCAAGATCTGCAACGAGCGCACCGCCCGCGGCTTTGCCTTGCGCAGCGGCGCCGACATCTATGCGCTGCGCATCGGCAACGTCGTCGAGCCGAAAGAATATGAGCTGTTTCCAGGCTGGTTCGCCAGGCCGGATTTCCGCAAGAAGATCGCGTGGAGCTATATCGACGCCCGCGATCTGGGCGAGATCGTGCGTCTCGGCATCGAGACCGACGGGCTTGGCTACCAGGTCTTCAACGCCGCCAACGACCACACCTCGTCGGACCTGCCGACCGCCGAACTGCTGCGCCGCTATTATCCGAATGTTCCCGTGCGCGGCGAGATCGGCGAGTTCGAGAGCTTGCTATCGAACAGGAAGGTTCGGGAGATGCTGCATTTCAAGGAGAAGCATAACTGGCGCCAATACGTCAACGCGGGCTAGACGCCGTTGCCGTCATGATCGGGCAGCTCGATGGCAAAGCGGGTCACCAGGTCGTCGACCTCGGCCTGTGTCAGGGTGCGCGGGTTGAGGCCGCGCAGCATCAGATAGAGCCGCGCGGTTTCTTCCAGTTCCTCGGTCGCGTAGATCGCCGCCTCCAGCGTGGCGCCGGCAACCACCGGTCCGTGGTTGGCCAGCAGCACCGCGGAGTAGCGCCCGGCGAGGCCGCGTATCGCACCGGCGACCGCCGGGTCGCCCGGCCGGTAGTACGGCACCAGGGCGGTGGCGCCGACGCGCATGACATAATAGGCGGTAAGCGGCGGCAGCACGTTGGCCCGGTCGATCTCCGGCAGCATGGACACCGCCACCGAATGCGCCGAATGCAGATGCACGATCGCGCGGGCTTTGCCGCGCGTGTCGTACAAGGCCTGGTGCAGCGGGATCTCCTTGCTCGGCGGGTCGCCGGACAGGAGTTTCCCCTGCCCGTCCAGTCGAGACAGCCTGGCCGGGTCGAGAAAGCCGAGCGAGGCATTGGTCGGCGTCATCAGCCAGCCGCCATCCTCGAGACGCAGGCTGATATTGCCCGACGATCCCGCCGTCAGGCCGCGCTCGAACAGGGAGCGGGCAAACATGCAGATCTCTTCACGCAGCTTGGTCTCCGTCACGATGATCGCTCCATCTTGAGCATCCCTCCAGGAAGGAAGTCCGCATGATCCAGCAGCATCGCACCGAACCACCAGATAGCAAGCCTCGTGCGGCGGTGATCGGCCTCGGCTCGATGGGGCTCGGGATGGCCGCGTCGTTGTTGCGCCGCGGCTTTGTTGTCAGCGGTTTTGACGTGTCTCCGGCCGCGACGGCGCGTCTCGCGGCGGCGGGAGGCCTGGT
>CAXTCT010000177.1:0-4794 GCA_964242565.1 uncultured Acetobacteraceae bacterium
CAGCAGATCGCCCGGCTCCGCCCGCAGCAGCGCCGGCAACAGGCGCAAGGGGCCGCCATGGGACAGGACGACACAGGGTCGTGCCTGTCCGATCAGCATCCGTGCGAAACCGGCGACGCGGCCGGTCAGTTCGGTTCCGGTCTCGCCACCCGGCGGGCTGAAGCCTGGCGGGTCGAGAGCCCAGCGATCGATTTGCCCCCGGGGCAGGTCGCTCCAGGGCTGCCCTTCCCATGCCCCGAAATCAAGTTCCCGCAGCCGCTCGTCAAAAGTCAGCTTCAGGTCCAGCCGCCCTGCCAGGCGCGCCGCCACGGACGCACAGCGCGATGACGGCGAGCTCCAGATATGAGTGGGCATGATCGCGATCAGCCGCTCGGCCAGGATATCGGCCCAGCTTTCCCATCCCGGTGCGAGCGGCACATCGATCCGGCCGTAGCAGATGCCGGCAGGGATCCCGACCGGCGGATGACGGACCAGGCCGACGGCGAACAGCTTATTGCACGATCGGGAATGAGTGATATGGTGAGTGCCCATAAAGCCGGTGATTTGTATGGATGGACCTTTTCCTGCGCGCAAACGCCGCCGGCTGATCGAGGCCTTCCTCGCCGCGATCGTGCTGTGCGGTATCTCGGCCGTCCTGCTCGGCCAGGGGCATCGTCCTCTGGTGCTGTCGGGCGGCCTGCTTGCGCGGGACATCCAGGGCCACTGATTGCTCTCCCCCTTGTCTCGCCGGCCGCGATCCCGCAAGCCTGTTGTGCAACACCCAGCCCCGCGGCAACGTTAGGGCGACAGGTGACAAATTATGCAGTCAGGACCGGCCAACGGTCCGGCTGGTCGTGTGAGGGAGTTCGAACGGGATCATGGACCAGGGATCGGTCTATCACGTCAAACCGTCACTCGCTGCCTCCGCGCTGGTGAATCCGGCCCAGTTTCGCCTGATGTCCAATCATGCCGTCCGGGAGCCGGACAGCTATTGGCTCGAGGAAGCCGGCAGGCTCGACTGGATCCGCAGGCCCGAACTGGCCGGCAGCGGCGGCTTCGGCGAGGATGTGCGGATCTCCTGGTTCGCCGACGGGCAGCTCAATGTCTCGGTCAATTGCCTCGATCGTCATCTGCGCGAGCGTCGCGACCAGACCGCCTTGATCTGGCAGGGCGAGGCCGAGGATGACAGCCGCCGCGTCACCTACGGCGAACTGCACGCCGAAGTCTGCCGCCTTGCCAATGCGTTGCGGGCGATCGGAATCGGCCGCGGCGACCGCGTCGCGATCTATCTGCCGATGGTGATCGAGGGCGCGGTCGCGATGCTGGCCTGCGCGCGTATCGGTGCGGTGCATGTCGTGATGTTCGCCGGTCTGGCGGCGTCGAGCATTGCCGACCGGCTGGCCGATTGCGGGGCAAGATTGCTGATCACCGCCGACGAGGGCCGTCGCGGCGGCAAGCGGATCGCGCTCAAGACCGTGATCGACGCGGCCCTGGCGTCGCCCTCGGCGGCCTCGGTCGAGCATGTCGTCGTGCTGGCGCTCACCGGGACCGAAATGCCGATGCGGCAAGGTCGCGACCACGATTATGCCGCCCTGGTGGCGGCACAGCCGGACATCTGCGAGCCCGAGACGATGGGGGCCGAAGACCCGTTGCTGCTGCTGTATACGTCCGGAAGCACCGGCAAGCCGAAGGGCGTGCTGCACACCAGCGCGGGCTATCTGGTGTGGGCCCGTTTCACCCACGAGGTGGTGTTCGACTACCGTCCGCCGGACGTGTTCTGGTGTACCGCCGACATCGGCTGGGTCACCGGCCACAGCTATGTGGTGTACGGGCCGCTCGCCAATGGCGGCACCAGCCTGATCTACGAAGGCACGCCGTCCTGGCCCGATCCCGGCCGCTGGTGGCGGATCATCGACAAATACCAGGTCTCCTGCTTCTACACCGCGCCGACCGCGATCCGTTCGTTGATGCGCGAGGACCCGGACGTGCTGAATGCCAGTTCGCGAGCCTCCTTGCGCATACTCGGCAGCGTCGGCGAGCCGATCAATCCGGAAGCCTGGCTGTGGTTCTACAAGGAAGTCGGCGGCGAGCGTTGCGCATTGGTCGACACCTGGTGGCAGACCGAGACCGGCGGCATCATGATCGCCCCGCTGCCGGGCGCCATCAGCCAGAAACCCGGCTCCGCGACCTTGCCGCTTCCCGGCGTCTGTCCTGTTCTCGTCGACGAGAAAGGCGAGGTGCTGGAGGGCGAGGCGGAGGGCCATCTCTGCATCAGCCGTTCCTGGCCTGGACAGGCACGCAGCCTATGGGGCAACCACGCACGCTTCGTGCAGACCTATTTCACCACCTATCCGGGGATGTATTTCTCCGGGGACGGCGCGCGACGCGACGCCGACGGCTATTTCTGGATCACCGGAAGGGTCGACGACGTCATCAATGTGTCCGGCCACCGCATCGGCAGCGCGGAAGTGGAAGGCGCCTTCGGTTCGCATGAGGCTGTCAGCGAGTCCGCCGTTGTCGGCGTGCCCCACGAGGTCAAGGGCCAGGCGCTGTTCGCCTTCGTCGTGCTCAAGAGCCAGCTTTCCGTCCATGACGGGCTGGAAGCCGAACTGGCACGCCACGTTGGCCAGGTTCTGGGACGATACGCGGCCCCCGACATAGTTGTGATCGCACAGGACCTGCCCAAGACGCGTTCAGGCAAGATCATGCGCCGCATCCTGCGCAAGATTGCCACCCGCGATGTCGCCGAACTCGGCGACACCACCACATTGGCCGATCCAACCGTCGTGCAGGCGCTGATCGCAAGGCTGGAGGAAACATCGTGAACCTGATCTCGACACCGGCAGGCGGCATGGGCCAGGCGGCGGAGGCGGGCCGGGTCCGCACCACCGTTCCGGCACGCCTCGACCGCCTGCCCTGGAGCCGCTTCCACATGCTGGTGGTGGTTGCTCTTGGCATCACCTGGATACTCGACGGGCTCGAAGTCACCATTGTCGGGTCGATCGGGCCGATCCTGCAGGAACATGGCACGCTGAACCTGACACCCTCCAATGTCGGCACCTCGGCTTCGATGTACGTGATCGGCGCGGTCGCGGGCGCGCTGGTCTTCGGCTGGCTGACCGACAAGGTGGGGCGGAAGGCGATCTTCAGCCTCACGCTCGGGATCTACATCCTGGGCGTGCTGCTGTCCGCCTGCTCGTGGAATTTCCTGAGCTTCGCGCTGTTCCGCTTCATCACCGGGCTGGGCATCGGCGGCGAGTATTCGGCGATCAACTCGGCCATCGACGAGCTGATCCCGGCACGCCTGCGCGGACGGGTCGACATGATCGTCAACGGGTCCTTCTGGGCCGGGGCGGCGCTCGGTGCGGGCGGCTCGATCTTCCTGCTCGGCGGCCAGATCATGCCGGTCTGGTTCGGCTGGCGGTTCGGCTTCGCCATCGGCGGCGTGCTCGGGCTGCTGGTGATCATCATGCGCCGCTGGGTCCCCGAAAGCCCGCGCTGGCTTTGCACCCACGGCCAGATGGCCGAAGGCGAGCGCGTCACCACCGAGATCGAGCATCGCGTCTTCAACGGCTCCGAACATCCGCTCGGCGCCTGCCACGATGCCATGGTCGTCGATACCCGTGCCCGGTTCGGGTTCGGCGTGGTGATCGCCGCCATGCTCGGCCAGTACCGCATGCGCAGCATCCTGGCGCTGGTGCTGATGATCAGCCAGGCCTTCCTCTACAACGCCGTGTTCTTCACCTACGGAATGGTGCTGGTGCATTACGAGCATGTGCCGGGCTCGCGGGTCGGATTGTTCATCCTTCCGCTCGCGGCCAGCAACTTCCTCGGACCGCTGCTTCTGGGCCGCTTCTTCGACACGGTGGGGCGCCGCAAGATGATCTTCATCACCTACTCCATCTCCGGCATCCTGATGATCGGCGTCGCCTGGCTGTTCTCGCATGGCGATCTGGACGCCCTTACCCAGACGCTCGGCTGGGTGGCGATATTCTTCTTCGCCTCGGCGGCCGCCTCGTCGGCCTATCTCACCGCAAGCGAAGTCTTCCCGCTGGAAACGCGGGCCTTGGCGATCGCGCTGTTCTATGCGTTGGGCACCATCATCGGCGGGGCGGGAGCGCCGTGGCTGTTCGGCGAGCTGATCGAGATGGGCGGACGCACGCCGCTTGCCTATGGCTATACCGGCGCCGCGGCGCTGATGCTGGTCGCGGCCGTGGTCGGGCTCAAGATGGGCATCGACGCCGAGGGCAAGTCGCTGGAAAGCATCGCGCCGCCGCTTTCCTCGGTCTAGCCGGGCATAAAAAGTGCGGGCCGCCTGAATTGCTTCAGGCGGCCCGCGTGTCGTTAGTGCAGCCGGCTGGATGCGGCTGAGGGCTAGATCGAGGGCGTGGTCTTCGTGGTGTCGACGCCATGTCCCGCGGGACCGTCGATCTCGACCTCCTCATGGCGCACGGTGTCGCGGATCGTCTCGACCCGGTCCTGGACGCCCTTCTGGACGACGACTTCCTCGACCACGCGAGCGGTCTTGGCCACCACGGCCTCCTCGGCGCTTTCATTGACGACGATCTCGCGATCGCTGAAGGCGTCGGCCACGGGTGTCGTGCCGGTCACCGGCCGGCGGAACACCGATACGGTTTCGTCACGCAGCCTGATCTGCTCCTCGACGGGCCGCTCCACCACGTAGCGGCGGATCCTGGTGGTGCCGAGATCGACCTGGCGCTTGCCGACCTGCAATGCTTCTTCGGAAAGCGAGATCACCTCCTCGGTGCCCCCGGTGCGTGTGGCGTCGAGCGGGCTGGCGGCGCGCGGCGCGCG
>CAXTCT010000178.1:0-4775 GCA_964242565.1 uncultured Acetobacteraceae bacterium
AAGCCCGGCCATCCACAACGAGGCGCCAAGCGAGGCGGCGAGCCGTCCGAACGGCCGGCGCCAGGATGAAAAGCATGGTGTCATCCCGGTCTGGCCCAATCTCCGCATGACCGAAGGGTGGAGAAATCCCGCACCCTGTCAATGTCGGCGAGGCTTGATGTCGTTATACTGGAACTCAAGCTGGTCGATGGCATAGAAAGCCGTGCTGGATTGCCGACAACGCCCATTTCTCAAACAGGCAGTAAAAGAAGCATCAGCTGTGATTCTTGAAAACTCGCCGTATAGGTCACGCATTTTCGTGGCCCTTGACGGTGGCCCTTGACGGTGGCCCTTGACGACAGCAAGTGGCGTGCTCTGTGGACAGGATGGAAAAGATAGAACGACCCGATGAGCCATGTCCCCGGCATTTGCCTACTTGCAGAGTGCTGCCTCAGCCTCTCTGAGCGTGATCATGAGCGTCACCGGCTCGAGGTTCGACGGGCTGAAACCCTGGCTGATGTAGAAGTGCCTCGGATCCTCGGAGATGGCATGGACCAGGATGGCGCTGATCCCCGCCACCTCCGCAGCCGTCATCGTGCGCAGGATCGCGTCGCGGAGCATCCCCTTGCCGATGCCTCGCCCTTCCCAGGCCTGATCCACCGCAAGCCGGCCGAGGACCATGACCGGCACCGGATCCGGCGCGTTCCGGCGCATCTTGGAGATGGCAGCCGCGCGCCGCACGGCGCCATTGGCGAGCGCGTAGAAGCCGACCACACGCCGACCAGCGCATACGACATAGGTTCGGGCGGTCCGGCTCTCACCGGCGTGGGCGTGCGTCCTGAGCCAATGGTCCAGGTCAGGCTCCTTCGAGCCGAACCCGGACACGTCATGTTCTCCTGTCAGCCTCTCAGGCGCGCGAAGCTGCGCGGGCGACAGGGCTATTTTTCCCACGGAGCCTTCTGGCAAGGAGGGCATGCAGCTTGGGATTGGCGGCAGGCGGCGCATCCAGGCGCGCCATGAACCGGTCATAGATGTCGTCGTCCACGGAGAACAGGCGCTTGTCGAGCAGGACGGCTTCTGCCTTATGCACGGCCGTCTCAAGCATGAAAGCCGACCGGTTCGTCCCCAGGGCCACGGCCGCGTGGTCAATCGGCGCGAGCTGCTCCGCATCAATGCGGATGTTCACCGAGGTAGCCTTGGCCAATCTGGCCTCTCGCTGCCGCGCAGGGCGATCCGCCGTTGCAATTACCGCCATGTGACCCTTCTTGATCTCTCGAGGTGTCGGATATTCGCGGTGGCGAACGCTCCTCGGCCCAGGTGCCTCCTGTGGCTCGAATGGCGCGTCGGGCCGAGCGCTTCATCCGGTTCGCACCGCGCGCGTTCCGCGAAACCTGACAACATTATCTGTGCTCATCCAGCGGGTCGATTGCCTGACCCCGCGGCTGTCTCATTCAACCGCGGGCGGTAGAGATGGATAGGGGATATTTCTTCTGCGACATCTCGCGAAGGGGCGGCGAAGAACCGGGCAGGCATTCAGGGGTCCGCGGCGCATCATCAAACGGCGGCCGTTGATTTCGTGCTAGGTCACTGGGCTGTCGACAAGGGCGCGAATGCATGAACCCCGAGACCGCACGAAAATTGTCGTTGACGCTCATCGCACCGATTATTTTGTTTCTGATCGCGCTGCGTTTTTTTCATCTCGATGCCGATTTTCCGCTCGGCATAACCTGGTCCGGCGACCTCTATACCGACGAGGGATGGTATTCGAACGCCGCCGTCCGTGACGTAGTCTCGGGGCATTGGTATCAGGCCGGCGACTTCAATCCCGCGGTCAACCTTCCGGTGGGACAGCTGCTGCAGCGGGCCATCTTTGCAATGTTCGGGCTGGGGCTGATCCCGGCGCGGCTGTCCGCGGCCATGTCGTCGTCGGCGGTCATTCTGCTCGCGGGCCTGTTTGTGTATCGCGGCCCGGTCGCGCCTCGCCACGGCAGCCTTCAGGCCGGGCTGTTGACGGCCCTTGTCCTGGCCTCGAGCTATGTCGGGTTCGCCTTCAGCCGGCTGGCCATCCTGGAGCCCGTCGGCATGGTCTTCGTCATGGCCGCCCTGCTGCTTGCCCAGCGGGCCGATGGACGGTTCGCGCTGCCGCGGCTGATCCTGTCCGCCCTGCTGGTCGCCGCCGCGGCGCTGGTCAAGGGCAGCATGGTCTTCGCGGTTCCCGTGGTTGCCTATGCCGCCTGCCTCAACGGTGCCGCCTGCCTCGACGGCAAGAGCCGCCGGCCGCGCGCGCTACCGGTCGGCGTCTTCCTGCTGACCTCCTGCGTCGTGATCATCGGCTGGCAGGTGATCGCCCGGCATGGCTACGCCGCGGACTATGATTATTTCAACAGCCTGAACCTCGGCGCCCGCCGGGTCACCGGCATCCTCGACTGGTTCGCCAATCTTCGCCGCCAGTTCGTCAACATGCTGGCACTCGGACGCGGCTTCGTGGATGTTTGCGTGCTTCTGATCGTGCTGGCCGCCGCATTTTGCGCCGGGTTCCGGGCCATGCCTGCGGTGCGGATCCTGCTCGCCTACGCGCTGGCTTATTTCGGCCTGCTGAGCATCGTCAGCTACGGGCCGCCGCGCTATTTCGTGCCCCTGCTGGTGCCTATGGCGGGATTGAGCGCCATCGCCTGTGTCGAACTGGCGCGCTGGTGCGCGACCAGGTTCCGCCCGCGTCTGCCGGCGCTGCTTGCGCCCGCGCTGCTGATCCTGTTGGTCCTGTCGGGCTGCGGCCGCATCGCCGCCTACATGGTCCGGCCGCATTATTCCTTCCTGCACATGACGGCGGCGGTCACCGACATCCTCGGCCATCGCCCGGCGCACCCGGTACTGCTCGCCGAGATGGCGGATTCCGTGGCGGTGGCGACCGGCGTGCGCGCCGTCAACACCGACATGGGCACGCTCCCGCTGCGCGCCCGCATCGAGCGATACCGCCCGTCCTACCTGCTGGTGCATACCGACGCGGCCGAGACGCTCGGCGCGATACGGGCCGCCGGCGGGCGCACCACGCCGCTCGGCGCGTGGAACGTCTTCGGGAATTACTATGGTTCGGGACAGGACATCGAGCTGTTCGCGATCGACTGGGGCCGCCCGGGTCAGCCCTCCGCGAGGTAGCGCCGGCGCAGATGGCGCTGGTAGATCGCGGCGGATAATTCCTGGCCGGTCGCGTCGCGCACGATCTCGCCCGTGGTGGCGGCGCTGCCGCGCTCATGCACGCGCGGACGCAGCCAGTCCAGCAACGGCTTGAAATCGCCATGCGACAGGCAGGCGGGCAACGCCGGCTCGCTCGCGCAGGCGGCCTCGAACAATTGCGCCGCGGTCATCGCACCCAGCGTGTAGGTCGGAAAATATCCCCATAGCCCGGCCGGCCAGTGGATGTCTTGGAGGCAGCCGCGTCGGTCGTCCGGCACGGTAATGCCGAGCAGCCCGGCGATGCCGGCGTTGAAGGCATCCGGCAGGTCGGCCAGGGCGAGGCTGCCGTCGATGAGCTGTTTCTCCAGGCCGTAGCGAACCAGCACATGCGCCGGATAGGTGACCTCGTCGGCATCGACCCGGATGAAGCCCGGGGACACGCGGGTCAGCCGCCGATGCAGGTTGTCGGCCTGCCAGGGGGGTCCGGACACGTCGAACGTCTCGCGCAGGAGCGGCGCCAGATAGGCGGTGAAGGCGGCCGAGCGGCAGGCCTGCATCTCGATCAGCAGGGACTGGCTCTCGTGCATCGTCATGCCGCGCGCGCGCCCGACCGGTTGCGCGAGCCAGGCGCGCGGGCGGCCCTGCTCGTACAGCGCATGCCCGGTCTCGTGCAGCACGCCCATCAGCGCGCCGGCAAAATCGGCCTCGTCATAGCGTGTGGTGATGCGCACGTCGTCGTCGGCGCCGCCGCAGAACGGATGCGTGCTGGTATCGAGCCGGCCCCGGGCGGCGTCGAAACCGACGGTCCGCATCAGCCGCTCGGCGAGCGCCTTCTGCAGGCCGGCCGGGAACGGCCCCTGCAACGGCAGCGGCGCCGGCAGGCGGGACTGGTGCTCGATGACCGCGGCGAGCAGCCCCGGCAGCCCCGCGCGCAGGTCGGCGAAGACCGGGTCGATCAGCGCCTGCCGGTTGCCCGGATCGAACTGGTCGAGCAGCGCGTCGTAGGGGGCCAGACCGAGCGCCTCGCCCTTGACCGAGGCGATGTCGCGCTGGCGGTTCAGCACCTCGCCCAGCAGCGGCAGCAGGCTGTTGAAGTCGCTGTTGGCGCGCGCGTCGCGCCAGGCCCGCTCGCAATGCGAGGCCGCGCGCGAGGCCGCCTCGACCAGGTCCGGCGGCACCGCGCCGGCATGGGCATGCAGCCGCTTCATCTCGGCGAGGTTGGCGGATTGCCAGGGATCGAGGCGCCCGGAACCCGCGCCCCCGGCATCGGCCAGCAGTTCCGGCATGTCCGGCGCGGTCATCATCTCGTGGGCGATCACCGACAAGGTCGCCACCTGCCCGGCGCGCCGGTCGGCCGCGCCGGCCGGCATGATCGTGTCGTTGTCCCAGTTCAGGATGCCGAGCGCGCCATTCACGTCGTTGATGCGGGCGAAGCGCCGCTCCAGCGTCTGGTAGGGCTGCATGGGACGATCCTCCATCTCGGTGCAAACTGAGCCATAACAGGCCAGGCCGATCGGCGGGAGGGAGGAACTGACATGAGCCCGGACGCGGACATCGAGGCGGAGCAGGCGGCGGGGCAGGCGGCGGACCAGGCGGCGGACCAGGCGGCGGGGCATCAGCGG
>CAXTCT010000179.1:0-4764 GCA_964242565.1 uncultured Acetobacteraceae bacterium
AGTGCAGCGGTTTTGTAAACCGAAGGTCGCGGGTTCAAATCCTGCACCCGGCACCGACGTCTTCCGCTGGTGGCGACGGTTTCGACACGAAATTCGATCCATACCCTCCCGAGGCTATTGCCGACATCCCACCTGCCGCCCATACGCCACTCGCTGATCCCTGCCATGCCGAAACACCGACCCCGTGCCACCGACGGGACGGGCGTGGCTGGCACAAGGCTTGCAGGCGCGTTTCGTGCAATGGGACAGCCCAAGACCTCGTCGATTCTTTCCAGCTGTCGCGCCGTTGGCGCTTCGGCAGCTGGGTTCCTGGCGATGGGGGCAGCCCCGCCAGATCATGTGACGCTGGGCACAGGCTGGCTTGCCCAGGCCGAGCATGGCGGGTTCTACCAGGCGCTCGCGGACGGCACCTATGCGAGCATGGGACTGGACGTGACCATTGCGATGGGTGGCCCGCAGACACCGAACGGCGCCCGGCTCGTTGCGGGGCAGATCCAGTTCCTGCAAGGCACGACGCTGGGTGCGATGGATGCGGTCGGTGCGCGGCTTCCAATCGTGACGGTGGCGGCGATCTTCCAGAAGGATCCGCAGGCGATCCTCGCACATCCTGACCAGCATCTGTCGAGCATTGCCGACCTTGCCAGCCTGAAGACGCTGTATCTGGCGGGCGACGGCTACGACACCTATTTCCGATGGTTGAAATCGAACTATCCCGGTTTCCGCGACGACCAGTACAAGCCCTATAGCTACAGCCCGGCGCCGTTCATCGTCGATCCGCGTTCCGGCCAGCAAGCCTATATCACCTCCGAGCCCTACAGCATCGAGAAGCAGGCCGGATGGTGGCCGAAGGCGTTCCTGCTCGCCGATTACGGATATGACGGATACGCCACGACCATCGAGACGCAGCAGGCGTTCGTGCGCGACCATCCCGACGTGGTGCAGCGCTTTGTCACCGCCTCGATCATCGGCTGGTACCATTATCTCTACGGCGACAACACCGCCGGCAACCGGCTCATCAAGCGTGACAATCCGGAGATGACCGACGATCAGATCGCCTACACCATCGGCCAGTTCAAGGCGCACGGGATCATCGTGTCAGGCGATGCGGCGGCACACGGCATCGGCTGCATGACCGACGCGCGCTACCGCCATTTCTTCGACGCCATGGTCAAGGCCAAGATACTCGCCGGCGGCCTCGACTACCATCAAGCCTATACCACGCGGTTCGTCTGCAAGGACGCCGGCAAGAACCTCGTCAAAGATCCATGAGAAGATCCGCGCCGTGCTGAGTTCCATCGATCCCAGGCGCGCCGCGCGACTGGCGGGCCGGCCACGGGTCGCGATGCGCGGCGTCAGCAAGCGTTTCGCAAACGGAACTCTGGCGCTGTCCGACATGTCGCTTGCCGTCTCGGCCGGCGAGTTCATCAGCCTGCTGGGTCCGTCCGGCTGCGGCAAATCGACGGCCTTGCGTCTGGTGGCCGGTCTCGGGCAGCCGAGTTCGGGCATCATCGACTGGCCGGCGTCGGAATATTCGGCGCAGGGTGATCCAAGGCGAGAGCTTAGCTTCGTGTTCCAGGAGCCGACGCTGCTGCCATGGGCCACGGTTTTCCGCAATGTCTGGCTGCCGCTCCGGCTCGAGGGTCTCACCCGGGCGGCGGCGACCGAGCGGGTGCGCGAGGCGCTGGCAATGGTGGGTCTGGACAAGTTCGCCGACGCTTATCCGCGCGAGCTGTCCGGTGGCATGAAGATGCGCGTCTCGATTGCCCGCGCGCTCGTCACCGAGCCGCGGCTGCTGCTGATGGACGAGCCGTTCGCCGCCCTCGACGAGATCACCCGGCAACGCCTCAACGACGATCTGCTGCGACTATGGGAGCGGTTCCGCTGGACCATCCTGTTCGTCACCCACTCGGTCAGCGAGGCTGTCTACTTGTCCGGCCGCATCCTGGTGATGGCCGCCCGGCCCGGCCGGGTGGTGGCCGATCTTGACAACGAGCTGCCCTATCCGCGCTCGGCCGATACCCGCACCTCCACTGAATTCGCCGCGGCCAGCCGCCGGATCTCCGATGTGCTGGGCAGCCCTCCGGGCGCGACGGTCCTGCAATGACCCGCATCCGGGGCCGCCCGAAAGGCGCTGTCGCCGCGTCCGAGAATGCGGGCTCCGATGGCGGGATGTTCCACGGCGATCTGCGACGCTCGGCGGTTCCGGCCGCGGGCGCGCTCGTCATCCTGGCGTTATGGCAGAGCTATGTCAGGATCGATGCCGTCCCCTCCTACATCCTGCCGGCACCGACCGACGTGCTGGGCACGCTGGTGCGCGACTGGCCGATCCTGTCGGCCGCCCTCTGGAACACGTTGACGATCACCTTCGCCGGATTATTCGCAGCCCTTGCCGGCGGCATCCTGGTATCGGTCCTGTTCGTGCAGTCGCGTTTCCTGGAGCTGTTATTCTACCCGTATGCGGTCGTGCTGCAGGTCACGCCGATCATCGCGGTGGCGCCGCTGATCATCATCTACGTGCCGCAGACCGAGCTGGTCCTGCTGCTCTGCGCCTTTCTGGTGGCCTTCTTTCCGATCCTGTCGAACACCACGCAGGGTCTGAAGAGCACCGACCATAATCTGCTGAACCTGTTCGAGCTTTACGGCGCGTCGCGCTGGCAGACCCTGCGGCATCTGCGACTTCCCTGGGCGCTGCCCTATTTCACCATCGGGCTGCGAACCGGCGGCGGCCTCGCCCTGATCGGCGCCATCGTCGCCGAATTCACCGCCGGATCGGCCGGTTCCGGTGCGGGCCTTGCCTTCCGTATCCTGGAGGCGAGCCGCCGGCTGAACACGCCGCGGCTGTTCGCCGCCTTGATCCTGATCGGAGCCACCGGCATCATGATCTTCGCCCTCACCAGCCTGGTGTCGCACCTGCTGTTGCGCAAGTGGCACGAGAGCGCCATGCGTCGGGAGAACTGAGCCGATGCAACGCGATGATGGCTCCGCCGGAGGCGAGCACCCCACCGAAAGGAAGCCGACATGAGAAAGCTCGAGCTTGGCGTGTTCATGCCGGTGGGCAGCAACGGCTTCCTGATGTCGACGCGCACGCCGCGCTACCATCCGACCTTCGCGCTGCATCGTGAGATCGCCGTCCTCGCCGAGGCGATCGGCCTCGATTATTTGTTCTGGATGGGCAAGTGGATGGGCTTCGGCGGCGAGACGGGGTTCTGGCGGAACACCATCGAGCCGATCTCGTTCGCCAGCGCGATCGCGCCGCTAACCAGCCGGCTCAAGCTGTTCTCGACCATCAACCCGCTGCTCTACCATCCCGCTGTCGCAGCCAAGCTGATCGCTACCGTCGACGAGGTCTCGCAAGGCCGGTTCGGCGTCAACATCGTCACCGGCAACACCCTCGAGGAGCTCGACCAGATGGGGATCGTGCCCGAGGGATACGGCGATTACCGCTACGAGTATGCCGATGAGTGGCTGCGGGTGATGAAGCTGCTATGGAGCCAGGACCGCACCAGTTTCGAGGGCCGCTTCTTCCGTCTGCGCGACTGCGTCTCGGATCCCAAACCGATCGCGCGGCCCCATCCGACCATCGTTTCCGCCGGCCTGTCCAACGAGGGGCTGGCCTTCGCCGCCCGACATTCCGACTATCAGTTCGTCGGCCTGCGTGCGCGGGACGTGGCACGGGTCAAGGAATTCGCCGCCGCCGAAGGACGCAGCGTCCGGGTTATCACCAGCATGATGCTGCTGCATGGCGATACGGATGCGGAGGCGGACGCGGAGTTCGCCTTGATCCGCGAGGCACTCGACCATGCGGCGGTCGACAATCTGGTCGCCTCGTTCGAGCGCGACAACCGCAGTTCCTATGGCGAGCGGTCGGCCTATCTGCGTGCGCCGGACATGATCGGGTTCGGCTCCGGCACGCCCGTCACCGGAAGTCCGCAGACGATGGCGGAGAAGCTCGTCCGGCTGATCGTGGAGAGCGGTATCGAGGGGATCCAGTTCACCTTCGTCGATTATGTTCGCGACCTGCGCATCTTCGGCGATGTCGTGCTGCCGATCCTGAAGCGCCTGCTGGCGGCGCGCGACATCCAGGTCGGGTCGGCATGAGCAGGCCAGCGCGGACAGGCGTGCGATGACGAGACGGATGCATCTCGGCTACGACCTGTCCTGGACCCATCTCGAGGGGCGCTGGCGGATGCCGGGTTCCTGGTCGCATGCCACCTTTCCCGACCTGCGCATCTATAACGAGATCGCGCAGATCGCCGAGCGCGGGCTGCTCGACTTCCTGTTCTTTGGCGACGGGTCGGGGATTCCCTCGACCTGGCAGAACTCGATCGACGATGCGGTGAAGTGGGGCGTCGGCTGGCCGCGTCAGGATATGAGCCCGTTCATCGCGGCGATGTCGCAGCTGACCCGGCATATCGGCTTCGGACTGACCTACTCCTCGACGTTCATGCATCCATTCTATGTCGCGCGGCTGCTGAACTCGCTCGACCACATCACCGCCGGTCGGATCGCGTTCAACGTGGTCGCCTCCTCGCGCAAGGCAGACGCCGCCAATTACGGTTTCGACGAGCTGATGGAACACGACAAGCGCTACGAGCGCATGGAAGAGTTCATGTCGGTCTGCAATGCGCTGTGGGACAGCGTGGCGCCGGACGCGTTCGTCTGGGATCGTGGGACCGGCGTGGTCGCGGACCCGGCCAAGGTCAGGCAGATCAACCACAAGGGCGAGTTCTTCAGCGTCAAGGGCCCGCTCGCCTCGGTGCCGTC
>CAXTCT010000180.1:0-4756 GCA_964242565.1 uncultured Acetobacteraceae bacterium
GGCGGAGGCGGGAGGGCAGGCCCATCGCCTCACTCCACGCCGATCATCACGTCGGACGCCTTGATCACGGCACTGGCCTCCTGTCCGACGACCAGGCCGAGGGCCTCGACGGCCTCGTTGGTGATCGAGGCGGTCACGATGGCGCCGTTGATGTCCAGGCGCACATGCGCGGTCGTGGCACCCTTCTCGACGGCAACAATGGTTCCCTTGAGGATGTTGCGGGCACTGATGCGCATGATGACGACCTTCCTGGGCGACCGGGCCGGATTGCCCAAACGACGCCACTGCCTAATGTAGCCCGCTCTGCACCGCCAGCGAAGGACGCGGCACTCATGACGGACCCATCGCCGCGGACGCGCGAGCGGATTGCCACCCATGTGATCGTCGCCTGCTATCTCGGCTGGATGCTCGACGCGTTCGATTTCTTCATCATGGCGTTCGTGCTGAACGACGTGGCGCGCAGCTTCAACGTGCCGGTCAGCGCCGGTGCCTTCGCGATCACCCTGACCCTGGCCTGCCGCTTCATCGGGGCGATCCTGTTCGGCCGGATCGCGGACCGTTTCGGCCGGCGGCCGACGATGATGGTCAACGTCCTGTGCTACGCCCTGCTCGAGTTGCTGTCCGGCTTCGCGCCGAGCTTCACGGTGTTTCTGGTGCTGCGCGCCCTCTATGGGATCGCGATGGGCGGTGAATGGGGCGTCGGCGCCTCGCTGGTGATGGAAAGCATCCCCCAGCGCTGGCGCGGCGCCGTTTCGGGCCTGCTGCAGACCGGCTATCCGACCGGCTATCTGCTGGCCTCGCTGTTGTTCATCGCCGAACCCGTGATCGGCTGGCGCGGCATGTTCATCGCCGGCGCCGTCCCGGCCCTTCTGGTGCTCTATATCCGCCGCACCGTGCCCGAAAGCCCGGACTGGACAGCGCGCGCGCCCGGCCAGAAGCAGCAATCGATCTTCTCGGTGCTCCGGCGCAACCTCGGCCTGACGATCTTCGCGGTCTGCCTGATGATGGGGTTCAACTTCTTCTCGCACGGCTCGCAGGACCTGTATCCGAGCCAGTTCCTGACCAGGCAGCAGCATCTGGCGCATGGCGGCGTCACGATGATCATGATCATCTTCAACCTGGGGGCGATCGTCGGGGGACTGACCGCCGGATGGCTGTCCCAGCGGATCGGGCGGCGCTGGGCGATCGGGATCTTTGCGATGCTGGCGCTGCCGGCGATCCCGCTATGGGTGTTCTCCCACGGGATGGTCTGGCTCGCGCTGGGCGGCTTCCTAATCCAGATATGCGTCCAGGGCGCCTGGGGGGTGGTGCCCGCCTACCTGAACGAGATCTCGCCGCCATCGATACGCGCGACCTTCCCCGGCGCGGTCTACCAGCTCGGCAACCTGCTGGCCGCCGGCAACGCGAACCTCCAGGTCTGGCTGGCGGGGGAGCTGGGCGGCATCGGCTGGGCGATGGCCCTGGTTGTCGGGCTGGCCGCCATCGTGATCACGCTGCTGGTCGCGTTCGGCCGCGAGGCGCGCGATGTGCGGATGGGGCATGACCGGCCGGCCTCGGCGCCGGTCCTGTCTCCGGTCCTGTCTCCTGTCCGCCGGGGGATCAGCTGAGGGCCACGACTCCCACGCCGGCGAGGATCAAGGCGAGGCCCGCGACGCGGACCAGGTTGATGATCTCGCCGAACAGGAAGTGGCCGCCAAGCATGGTGAGCACGAAGCCCAGCGCGACGCAGGGATAGGCCTGCGACACGTTCAGCTTCGACAGCACGTTGAGCCACAGCCCAACGCTGAGCGCAAAGCAGGTCAGGCCGGCGATGATCCACGGCGACAGCGCGATCTGGACGACGGTCGCGAGCGGATCACCCTTGGCCAGCGCCGCCCGCACCCCGACCGAGCTCATCCCGAGCTTCATCAGAAGCTGCGAGCAGGTGGTCAGCAGGACGCTGATCACCAGGGAGGCGGCGGTCAGGCGCGTCATGCAGCGGCTCCGCGTCGTGCGGCAAGCCATCGCAGCCAGCGCCGACCCGCGAGCAAGGCCAGCCAAGTCAGCAGCGGCAGTTCCAGGACATGCATCGCGACGGTGTAGCGCACATGCCCGGCTTCGAAAGCGGAGGTGAGCAGCAGGCTGGCTTGCAGCACCAGTGCGACGGCCACGAACAGGATCGTCACGGCGTCGGCGCGCCGGCGCAGGACCGGGAGGCCGGCCAGGATGATCACCAGCAGGGCCGCGATCGGACCGCTTATGGAAACCCCGAGCAGGATGATGCGGCTGACCGGGGGCAGGCCATAGCGTTCCAGCGCCCAGCAATTATGATCCTGGCCGCAGCCGATGAAGGCCTTCTTTTCCGGGGTCACCTGGGTCATGCCGGCGGGCCAGTAGGCCGGCTGCACCACCAGCGACAGCCAGTCATTCGCCCAAAGCGAGAGCGCGCCGAGCGGATGCCTGCGGATCAGGATCTTGGAGACGTCTCCGGCCATCTGGCCGCGGCGGCGCCAGTCGGCCTGCCTCCAGGCGGGCCAGTTGGTTCCGGCGTCGGGGATGAAGACGCTCCAGCGAAGGTCGCTCGATGCCGATTGCACCTGCGCCCGCAGCCGGGCGGCGAGATCGGGCTGGGCCGCGATCAGCGCCCGGTCCCTCTCGGCATAGGGCAGGACTGCCCGGATCGGCGGTGGCAGTCCCTGGACGTCGCCCGGAGTGACAAGCAACAGGGACTTCGTCAGCAGCGACAGCCCGCTCCAGGAGCCGATCTCGAAATGTCCGTGCCGCGCCTCGTTCCAGCTCATCGCGCACAGCATGACCAGGATTGCCGCCGCGAGGGAGGCCAGAGCGTCGCGAAGCCCGCGTCTCCACGCCACGCGGCGGTCGAACAGGGCCGCGAGGACCGGCAGGGCGAGAAAGATGATGCCGGTGCTGCGGGTGACGGTGGCCAGCCCGAACAGCGTGCCGGCCGCGACCAGGACGCCGAGGCCGCCGCGCCGCGCGTGGCGGAACAGCATCGCCAGCCCGGCCATGATCAGGGCGAGATACAGGCTTTCGGTCATCATCCAGCCCGGCGCGTCGTAGATGCCGGGTTGAGCCAGCACCAGCGGTATGATCGCCACGGGAACGATGACGCTCCGCAGAAGCAACCCGAACTCGACGGCGAACAGCAGCAAGGCCGCCAGCAGGAGCAGGAACTGCACCGTCGGCAGGCCCGTAAGGCTGCCATGCAGCCAGTGCCAGCCCTGCAGGAAGCCGCCATAAAGCGGGGGACGGAATGATTCGAGGTTGAGGTAGGCGTCGGTATCGCCGGTCTTCATCGCCTCCGGAGCAAGCCGGTGCAGCCTGTGCAGCAGGAAGAACAGGGTGACGATCACGCCGCCCGACACGATCATGAGCGGATTCTTGCCGAAACCCGATCGAGGCGTGGACGCTGCCTGCGCGGGGAAATTCAGGGTCGGATCGAGCGCGCCGGGGTGCATCAGGGAGGCCATGGTGTCATGGCATCATGTTCAATCACATCTTCGAACATTGGCATATGTTCATATACCGCATCCCAGGAATTTCCGCTTCCTAAATTGTAACGACCTGGATGGTACGGGCTGGTTGGTGCTCGCTGATTGGTGCGGGCTGGTTGGTGCTCGCTCTGGCCGCGACGGTCTGGAAAGAGCGGGGCCGGAGAGCCTACAAGCTGGCCCAGCCGATCCGGTGCATCCAGTTTATGGCGTCCGCAGGCAGGGCAACGACACCGGTCCGTCCGAAGCCTTCGATCTCGACTCGGTCGGCGCGCGCAGGGCCGACGATCCCGGCCAGCAGCGTGTTCGAGGAGCGATGCAGCACCACCCTGTCTCCGGGCCGCACCGGCGCATCCGGGGAGGCGATCAACAACCCGCCTTCGCGCAGGACCGGCTCGAACGCCGCCGTGTCCAGACGGATCGCATAGCTCCCCAGCTCCGCCTGCATCGGCATGACGGTCTCCTCGCCGCTTTCCGTGGCGTCCTCGCCCTGTTGGAGAGCGGAGAAAGCCACCTGGGGCAGCCGCCGGGCGACGTTTCCCGGCTTCTCAACGCCGCGCCCACCGGGACGCAGGCTGACCAGGGCACGCGCGCCGCCGACCAAAGCCGTGAAATTCTCGAGGCTGGCGCCGGTGGCCGCCAGCACCCGGCTCAGGCTCTCGGTGCTCGGCCAGCGCAGGCGGCCGTGGGACGTCGCGCGCTTGGAGCGATTGAAGGCGGTCGGATCAAGTCCCGCCGCCCGCGCCAGCCCGGACGGCGAAAGACCCTTTTCCGCCGCCAGCGTGTCGATCGCCCGCCATACATCCTCATGCTTCATGGCCTCACGCCACCCGGCCCGCCGGCCGGACCTCGGCACGATGGCGCGACCGGCCCGCATCGGTCGTCCGGAAGCGTCCATCCGCCCGCCTTGTCGCCAGACCCATCCCGTCGAGCCGTTCGAGGCAGGGGAGGTCCTTTGGTTCAGGCGGTCGTCCGCCTTCTCCCGCGAGGGTCAGCCGGTGCAGGGCAGATCTGCAACAGCTTTCAAGATAAGGCTCGTCCCACATTTCCCGAAGATTGCGGCTTGAACGCCACAACGCAAGCCGGAACAGGGTTTATGTTACCCGATACTTTCCACCGCACCCGGCTTGCGGCAGGAGAAATACCATGAAGCTGTCTCTCCCGCCTCCGCTTCCGCCTCCGCCTTTCGCGATGCGCGCATCTTCGAGCCCGGCCTCGTCGGGCGTCATGAGGCTGCTGCACCGGCTCGATCCGGAGCAGGCGCA
>CAXTCT010000181.1:0-4745 GCA_964242565.1 uncultured Acetobacteraceae bacterium
GCCACGTCGCCGTGATCAGCGCGGTCGATGCCAACGGGCCGGCATGGGCCGCGGGCATCTCCGCCGGAATGCGCCTGATGGCGGTCGATGGCCACGCCACCCGCAACCGCGACGAGGCCACCATCGCCGGCTGGCTGCACGGCGCCGAGGGCAGCAAGCTGGTCATGATCGTCGCACCGTCAGGCCGTGGAGCCGAGCAGAGCCTCACCCTGACCCGCGCGCAGGTGCCCCCCGAGACGGTTTTCGCCTTTTCCAGCGGCGACATCGTCGTGCTGCGTGTGACGGGTTTCTCCGCCGACACCGCCCAGGAGATGAGCCAGTTTCTCGACCAGGCGATGCAGCCTGCCGATGCCGGCCTCGACGCCAACGGCGCCCCCGCGGGCCATGTACCGAGCCGTGTCCATGGATTGATCTTCGACCTGCGCGGCAATCGCGGCGGGCTGCTGCAGCAGGCGGTGACCTCGGTGGCGCTGGTGCTCGATCACGGTGTCGCCGTGGTCACCCGCGGCCGCGACCCGCAATCGAACCATATCTGGAGCGTCCAGGGCGGGGACCTGACCGGAGGCATTCCGATTGTCGTGCTGGTGGACGGCCGCACCGCCAGCGCCGCCGAGATCATGGCCGCCGCACTCGCCGATCACCGGCGCGCCGTGGTGGTCGGCAGCGCCACATTGGGCAAGGGCCTGGTGCAGACCATCGCCCAGCTACCGGACGGCGGCGAACTGTTCGTCACCTGGAGCCGGGTGATCGCGCCGCTCGGCTGGCCGCTGCAAGGCCTCGGGGTGATGCCGCAGCTCTGCACCAGCCTGGGCCAGGCCGCACTCGACCATGCGCTGGCCGACCTTGCCGACGGCATCCAGGACAATGCCCGCGCCGTGGACCAGTCCCGGCGCGCGCGCTCGCCGCTGCCGGTCGCGCGCATCCTCGAAATCCGCAATGCCTGTCCCGCCGCGATCGGCGGCGACGCCGATCTCGATGCCGCCCGCACCCTGATCGAGGACCCCGCGCGTTACCGTGCGGCGGTCATTCCCGATTATGGTGCCGCGCCGGCGCGTCTTGAGTGAAGGTCCATGCCGGTGCAATCCAGCCTTGCCGGAGGAGGCACCCGATGAGCGAGCCGCGCCTGAAGACCGCGATCTGGGCCTCGGCGGCGATACGGCGCGCCGACCAGCTCGGCCAATCCGGGATGGTGCTGCGACGGGGTGACGGCGACGCCGGCGGGGTGCTGGCGGTGCTGCGCGACCGTGGCGGCCGCATCGTGGTGCTGAGCCAGATGCGCGGGATGGACGGCCAGGCCGCCTGGATGCGCGCCACCGGCCCGGCTCCGGTCGATCAGCGGGACGCGGATGCCTATGTCGCCCGTCAGGTGGCGCGCGACCCCGATTTGTGGGTCCTGGAGTTCGAGGCCCCCGACCTCACGCCACCGTTCGAGGCGGTGATCGTTTGAGAGCTGCCGCACGCCCGCAGCCGGCGAGCCTCGCCGCCAGCATGGCGATGAAGCCGACCGGCGGCGTGCCCATGGCGGCTGTGATGAACATGATCTCGAACGGGTCCAGCGTGCCGCTTCGCGCGGCGCTCGCCGGCTTCCCGGCCGCGTTGGATGACTTCAGTGGCCTGTGTTTCCGCTACCGAAATTCGACTTGACCGACGGGTCGTTCATACCGCTGCTCGGATTAACACCAGTGTCCCTGCCAGGCAGCAAGCTCCCGGTTGAAGCATCGTCCTGATGATGCGTAGATGGGGTATAGGTGTTGTCGCACGCAGCGACACCAAGCAGGCAGGCGATGCTCACTGCCCCGGCAATAACCTTATTCACCATCTACACTTCTTTCTCACGTTCGACCAAGCAAGCTGTCATGCGATCTCTGTACTCCCATGACAAGTGAAATGGCGCAGTCACGGGCGCGTGCGGAGGCGGTGAGTTCCTTCCAGAATGGCAACTATCCGCTGGCGGCGAAGCTGCTCGCGTCGCTGCTGGCGGGAGACGCTGACGACAAAGTCCTGCTTCGGCTTTATGGCATGGCGCTGGTGCGAACCGGCGCCGCTGCTGACGCCCTACCCTATCTGGCAAGGGCGGTCGCGGTGGCGTCGGGCGATGCAATCTCGGCAACCTGGCATGGGATCGGCCTGCATGCGGCTGGACGTTATGCGGACGCTGCCGAGGCCCTGCACGCTGCGGCCGCGCTGACGCCTGACGATCCGGCGCCGTTGATCCATCTGTCGCGTGCGCTTCTCAGGCAGGGCCTTCCGCAGGACGCGCTGGCGGCGGCGCAGCGCGCGGTGTCGCTGGCACCGGCTTTATTCGACGCGGTCTATATGGAACGCCTGGCGGCCCTGGCGGTGCTGCAGGCGTCATCCACCACCCTGCCCGCCGACCTCGCAGGAGCCTGGCTGGCGCTCGGCAGGATCTGCATGCGGCTGGACAAGGTCATCGACGCGCGCGCGGCCTTCGAGGAAGCACTCGGCCTGCAGCCGCTGCTGTTAGAGGCGGAGTGTGAACTTGCCCTGGTGGAGCATCTTTGCGGCCAGCCGCTGGCGGCGACGGCACGCCTCAAGGCCGTGCTGGCTCGCGATCCCGGCTGCCTCCTCGGCCGCATTGCCCTGGCCAGCCGCCTCCTGCTCGATGACGAGGCGCGGGCGGCACTTGCCGTACTGGACGGAAGCCCGACGCCACCGTCGTCACGTGACCCGCTGCGGTCGCGATGGCATGCGGAACGGGCGCAGGCATTGATCGCTCTCGGCCGGGACGGCGCCGCAAATCGCGAAATTGTCCAGGCGGAGCGCGTTCCGGTCCGGGAACTGGAACTGCTGCTGACATGGCAGCGCCTCGTCCTGGCGCGACGGGCCGCACGGCCGGAAGCAACGCCCTTGGCCGACCGGGTCACGCGTCTGACCATGATACGCGAAGCGGGCACGCTGGAGCACCGGATCGATGCGCATTTCGACTTGGCGGACCTGCGCCGCGCGGAGCGCAATCCGGCGGCGGCTTTCGGGCACTGGAAGCGCGGCCATGCGCTTCTCGGTGCCGCCCAGCCCTTCTCCCGACAGCAGCACGAACTCTATCTCGCGGCAATCATGAGCGGCTTCGACGCGAACCGCCTCGCCCGCGGTCCGTGCGCGGATAATCGCGATGCATTGCCGGTCTTCATCGTCGGGCTGCCGCGCACCGGGACCACCCTGCTCGAACAGATCCTCAGCGCCCACCCCTTGGTACACGGCGCAGGCGAGCGGCTGGCGGTACGCGAGACGCTGGCGCGGCTGACCGGGACCCTGGCCGCCGGCACCGCCATGACCCGCGCGGCCGCTCTCGATGCGGCAACCCTGACCGCCGCATCGGCCGGCTACCTGGCTGACCTGCATGCGGTGGCGCCTCGTGCCGAATGCGTACTGGACAAGATGCCGGACAATGTCTTCCAGCTCGGCTTTCTCGCTACGCTGTTGCCTGGAGCACGCTTCATCTGCTGCATACGCGACCTGCGCGACGTCGGGACCTCGATCTTCCAGCACCGCTTCATCGGCTACCATCCATACGCACACGATCTCGCGGACCTTGGCTGGTATATCGCGAAACATCAGTCCCTGCTGGAGCATTGGCGGGCGAGCCTGCCATCGCCGATGCTGATGCTTGATCATGCCGAGTGGATCGTCGATTTCGGCGCCACGCTGCGACGTGTGCTGAGGTTCCTCGACCTGCCGTACGACCGGGCCTGCGAGCGCTTCTTCGAGCATGATCGGCGTATCGGCACCGCCAGCCGCGCCCAGGTCCGCCGCCCGATCAATGCCGCCGGCGTCGGAAGGTGGCGCGAATATGCCGAACAGCTTGCACCGATGCTGCGCGAGTTGCCCCCGGCCAGCTGAGCATTTGTTGAAAAAGAAGAGGCTGTGCGACCGAAGTCGCACAGCCTCGCCGCATTGTCGGACCCGCTTGCCGGGTCAGAATTTTACCTGCAGCCTCGCGTAGAAGGTCCGACCGAACACGTCGTAGACATTGGCCGCCGTGTTCTCCGTGCCATCCAGTGCGAAGGGCGGCGTCCGGTCGAACAGATTGTCGATACCGCCAATTACCTGGATCCGCTTGAAGTTATAGGCAGCCACGATGTCGTGGTAGAAGACCTCGTTGGTTTTATAGAACCGATCCGCCGAGGTGAAGTTGGAGCCGCCTTCGTTGTACGTCATGCCGTCGATGTAGCGGACGGTCCAGCTGAAGCTGAACGGGCCGTGCATATAGGTACCGGTGAAGTTGTCGCGGATGACCGGAACGCCGACCGGATACAGGCCGCCGCCGAGGACGGTGTTGAGCGTGCCCTTCAGGTTGACGAACGCGCCGCCGCGGACAAGCTGTTCGGTGTAGCCGATGGTGTCGACCATTTCGTTGCTGAAGCTGAAGGCGTTCTTGCCGCGCAGCTTCAGCAGGTAGTTCATGTCGAAGTCGATACCGTTGGTCCGCACCACGCCCAGGTTCTGGTAGGGCGCATTGGCAAGCGCGATGTTGCCGGAGCCGTTGCGCACGCCAGCGTCTGCGCAGAACGGGCTGGAGAAATTCACGCTGGTGTAGCACTGGTCCTCGACATACTGCACCGGCACTTCGTTGATCGAGTTGTTGATCGAGGTGTGGTAGTAGTCGATGGTTGCCGAGAAACTCGGCAGGAAACGCGGCGTCAGCACCGAGCCGATCGTATAGGTGCGAGACGTCTCGGGCCGCAATTGTGGATTGCCGCCGACCAGCGTCGCGATCTGGTCGCCGG
>CAXTCT010000182.1:0-4714 GCA_964242565.1 uncultured Acetobacteraceae bacterium
GGCATCGACATCGTCGTCTCCAATGCCGGGATCGCCGAAAGCGGCGTGATGGCGGAACTCCCCGACGACGTGCTGCGGCACAGCTTCGAGCTTAATTTCTTCGCCCATCAGACGGTGGGCCGCCTCGCGGTGCGCCTGCTGCGCGCGCAAGGCTTCGGCGGCGTGCTGCTGTTCAACATATCCAAGCAGTCGGTCAATCCCGGAGCCGGCTTCGGCGCCTACGGCACCTCGAAAGCCGCGCTGCTGGCCCTGATGCGGCAATACGCGCTCGAGCATGGCGCCGACGGCATACGCGCAAACGGGGTCAATGCGGACCGTATCCGGTCGGGCCTGTTGTCACCGGAGCTGATCGCCGCACGGGCCGCCGCGCGCGGCGTCAGCGAAGCGGATTATCTGAGCGGCAATCTTCTCGGCCGGGAAGTGCGCGCGAGCGACGTGGCCGATGCGTTTGTCGCCTCGGCGCTGCTGGAATGCACCACGGGCAACGTGATCACCGTCGATGGCGGCAACGTGCCGGCGATGATGCGGTAATCCGGCTGCCTTGGCGGCCGCGTCCGGTAGCGGGAACAGGCCAGGTTACGCAACGACCCGCACAAGCGGGCAGCAAGGAGGGAGGATGTTCGATGGCCGATAGCATGAGCCGGCGCAGCCGGCCGGGCGATAAGGTTCCCGTGACCTGTCCGGTCGAGCCTGTGGCCTGTTTCCGGCATGGCCGCCGCCTGCCGGCTCAACCGGAATTCCTGGAAGCTGGACATGTCTGAACGAACCTCCGCACCGACCTATGACGTCAGCGTCGTCGGTCTTTTTTGCATCGACGTCCTGGGACGCCCGGTGACGCGCATCCCCGACGGCGGCAATGCCGACTTCATCGACGAGATCAGGCTCACCGTCGCCGGCACCGCCGGGGGCACCATCGTGGACTGCGCCAAGCTCGGCATGAAGGCGCTCGCGGTCGGCGCCGTCGGCGAGGACGAGAAGGGCCGCTTCGTGCTCTCCACCCTGGAGGGCTTCGGCATCTCGACCCATGCGATGCAGCTTCATCCGGGGGTCCATACCGCGGCCTCCATCCTGGCGGTGCGCCCGAACGGCGAGCGGCCCTGCCTGCATGTTCGGGGCGCGTCGGACGCGCTGCTGATCCGGCCGGACGAGTATGCGCAGGTTCTCGATGCGTCCTTCCTGCACATGGGCGGCAACGGCCTGCTCGGCCGCATGGACGGCGAGCCGACACGCGCGCTGCTGGCCGCGGCGAAATCCGCCGGCTGCATCACCACCTTCGACCTGATCTTCGCCACGGAGCCGTTGATGGCCAAGATCAAGCCGGCGATGGCGCATGTGGATTATTTCGCCCCTTCCATCGAGGAGGCGACCGCACTGTGCGGCCACAGCGACCCGCGCGATGCGGCCCGCTATTTCCATGACCTCGGCGTGGCCACCTGCGTGCTCACCATGGGCGGCGACGGCTGCTACGTCTCGACCGGGGAAAGCCGGTTCTTCCTGCCCGCGCATGATATCCAGGTGGTCGACACCACCGGATGCGGCGATGCCTTCACCGGCGGCCTGATCGCCGCCCTGCATCGCGGCTGGGACATCGAGCGCGCCGCGCGCTTCGCGGGCACATGCGGGGCGCTGGTGGCGGGCGGCCTTGGTTCGGATTTCGGCATACGCGATTTCGCGTCCACGGTCGCCGCCATGGACAGCCTGAAGCTGCGGCCGCGGGCGTGACGCGGGACAAGGTAAGATGGGGCGTGCTGGGCACGGCGAGGATCGGTGTCACGCACGTGATCCCGGCGATGCAGGGCAGCCCGCTCTGCCACATCGCCGCCATCGCCTCGCGCGGCCTCGAGGCGGCCGAACAGGCGGCAGCCTCGCTGCGTATCCCGCACGCCTATGGCAGCTATGAGGCGCTGCTCGCCGACCCGGCGATCGATGCGATCTACAACCCGCTACCCAATCACCTCCATGTGCCCTGGACCATCAAGGCCCTGGAGGCCGGCAAGCATGTCCTGTGCGAGAAGCCGGTCGCGCTGACGTCGGCGGAGGCGGAACAGCTTGTCGATGCCCAGGCGCGCACCGGCAAGCTGGTTGCCGAGGCCTTCATGATCCGCCACACCCCCTGGTGGCAGCGTGTCCGCGCCCTGGTCCGGGACAACAGCCTCGGCGAGGTCAGGGCGATCCAGACCTTCTTCAGCTATTTCCTCGACGACCCGGCCGACATCCGCAGCCAGGCCGATATCGGTGGCGGCGGGCTGCTGGATATCGGCTGCTATGCCATCGCCAGCGCGCGCTATGTCCTGGGGCAGGAGCCAACGCGGGTGGCGGCCTTGATCGAGCGCGATCCCGCAGCCGGAACCGACCGGCTGACCAGCGCGCTGCTGGCCTTCCCGGCCGCCCACCTGACCTTCACCTGCTCGACCCATGCCGCACCCTATCAGCGCGTGGTGATCGTCGGCACCAGGGCTGCCGTCGAACTGCTGATCCCGTTCAACGCGCCCAGGGACGTCGCCTGCCGGATCCGCATCGATGACGGCCGGGAGCTGGGTGGCGCCGGCGCCGTCATCGAGACCTTCGAGGCTGTCGACCAGTACAGGCTGCAAGGGGACGCGTTCTCGCGGGCCGTGCTGGGGCAGGCGCCACTCGAGTTCCCGATCGAGGACGCGGTCCAGAATATGCGCATCATCGATGCCGTCTTCGCGGCGGCTGCCAGCGGGACCTGGCAAAGCGTTTGAACGAACCAAGGCCAGCCCGCTTCTACGCTGGCCCCGCTTCTACTCCGGCAGCAGCAGGGCGAACGGCAGCAGCAGGGCCGCGGGCAGCAGGGGATGGACCAGGTGCCCGGTGGCCAATGCGCCCGCTGCCGCCCCGGCTGCATAGAAGCAGACCAGCAGCGGGACGAGGATGAGCAGACGGGATTGGCTCTTGTTCCCGTGCAGGCGCTCGATCAGCGCATTGACGAATTTCTGCAGGTCTCCGCTGACGAAGGAGGTATTGACCGGTTGGCCGCGGAAATGTTGCATGGCCGAGTTCTGGCCGCCCAGGCACGCGGCCAGGAACGGCATCAGCGGCGATAATCGTCCCGAAAGTGCCACCGCGGCGATGCCTGCGGCGCAGCCGACCAGGCTGGTCCTGCGTCCGGTCTCGCCGCGGCTGAACCGCGACACCAGAACCATCCCGCCCACGAAGGCCATGATCACCAGCAGCAGCCAGCCGCTTCTGTTCCAGGCGCCATGCGTGATCGCGATTCCGAGCAGCACGACGTTGCCGGTCATCTGCGCCGCGAAGATCTTGGCCTGCAGATAACCGACGGCATCGGCCCAGCCGGCGATCAGGCCGATCCAGAGCGCCCTCATATCCGCATCACACGCTCCTTCCGGCTGCTTCCGTCATCGACGCTTTTGCGGGGGACGCGGTTCTGGATCAACACATGACGGCCGGATCGATCGACCAGGTCCTGCCGGTCTGCCCGCCGGATCAGGCGGGCAGGAAGTCGGGCACCGAAAGATAGCGCTCTCCGGTGTCGTAGTTGAACCCCAGCACGGTCGCGCCCTTCGGCAGGCCGGGCAGCTTTTTGGCGATGGCGGCCAGTGCCGCGCCCGACGAGATGCCGACCAGCAGACCTTCCTCGCGCGCGGAGCGGCGGGCGAACTCGCGCGCTTCCTCGGCATCGATCTGGATGACCCCGTCCAGCGCCGCCATATGCAGGTTGGTCGGGACGAAGCCGGCGCCGATGCCCTGGATCGGGTGCGGGCCGGGCTTGCCGCCCGAGATCACCGGCGACAACGCCGGCTCGACCGCGAACACCTTGAGACCCGGCCAGCTCTGCTTGAGCACCTCGGCGCAGGCGGTGATATGTCCCCCGGTGCCGACGCCGGTGATCAGCATGTCGATCCCGTCGGGGAAGTCGGCGAGGATCTCCCGGGCGGTGGTGCGGGCATGCACCTCGATGTTGGCCGGGTTGTCGAATTGCTGCGGCATCCAGGACTCTCCGGTCTGCGCAAGCAGCTCGGTGGCGCGCGCGATGGCCCCCTTCATCCCGAGCTCCTTGGAGGTCAGCTCGAAGGTGGCGCCATAGGCCTGCATCAGGCGGCGCCGTTCGACCGACATGGATTCCGGCATCACCAGCACCAGACGGTAGCCCTTGACGGCCGCCACCATGGCAAGGCCAATGCCGGTGTTGCCCGAAGTCGGCTCGATGATCGTGCCGCCCGGCTTGAGCTGCCCATCCGCCTCGGCCGCCTCGATCATGGCCAATGCGATGCGGTCCTTGATCGAGCCGGCCGGGTTGCCGCGCTCGGACTTGATCCAGACGCTGGCGTCGGGAAACAGCCGGGACACCCGGATATGAGGGGTGTTGCCAATGGTGTCGAGAACGCTGTCGGCTTTCATCGGATGCTTCCTTTCGCACGGGATACAATGCTTTCCGCCAGGATGACCGGACGCTCCATCTACGCAAGAGCCCGGCGCCGCATATCTGGGGACATATCCGGGGGCATATCTGGAAGCAGGGGCACATCCGGGAGGCCTGCGGCATGGACCGTCCGGCTGCGAACCCCCGTCCGGCGGAACAGCCAGAGCTTCGGGGCCGTCCGTCCGGGCGGAATGCGCCCCGCCAGGGGGGGACCGGGATCCCTGCTGATTTTTCGCCCCACAAGCGCAATAAATCATAGACTGGACAGCGGCAATTCTTCGAATGCGGACAAAGGCGGGCTGACCTTGG
>CAXTCT010000183.1:0-4698 GCA_964242565.1 uncultured Acetobacteraceae bacterium
GAGCGGCGAGCAAGGCCAGCGCCGGCGCCTCGGCCGCGGCCGGCCAGGCGAGGTTGGAGACGCCGAGCCTGCGCGTCATGCGCCGGCCCCGGCGCCGATGAAGCGGCCGATCGCCTCCAGCACGGACAACTTGCCCATGATGTAGCCACGCTCCCCGCCGAACGCCGCATCATGCAGGGTTCGCATGTCGTAATGCGCTTGTGCCGCGGCTTGCGCGCCGATCCTGCTGGAGGCGAAGAAGCGGGCGCGGATCTCGTCCATGACGAGCGGTTCGGTTGCGAAATTGACGCAGGAGAGCGACTGCGCGCGGGCAAGATCGAGGTCGGACGCGATCCGGTCGAGCGGGTACCATTGGAACGACGAGGCGGGGTTGATCAGCGCGATCCGGTTGTCATGCATCAGGTCATAGAGCGCGTTCTTTTTCAGCCCGGCACCGAACAGGGCCGGCAGCCGGACGATCTGGTGGCTGGGGAAATGCTTGGCCACGAAATCTTCCAGCATGGCGCGGTTGCGGCCATAGGCATGCAGTCCCGCCAGCACCGGCAGGTCCCGCTCGGTGACGCCCAGCGGCGGGTCATAGACGTCGATGGTGGAGATCAGGGTGAAGTTGCGGACCCGGATTGTCTCGAGGTGACGCATCAGGCCTTCGATCCGGGCGCGATCCTCGTCGGGGTTCTGGTTGGCCCACCATTTGACCGCGGAAACGCCGGCGCAGACCAGATTGTCGAAATGCCGTCCGTCGATCCCGCCGATCGTCGCGGAATTGAACAGATGGGCGAATTCGCGCTGGGCAAGCAGGTTGGAGCCGACGAAGCCGGTATGGCCGATCAGCGCGTCGTCATTGCTCATGCTTGGTCAAACTCCAGGCTCACGCATGGCCAGGCTGAGCATGACCAGGCTGGGCATGACCAAGCTTGGCATGACCAAGCTCGGGCATGACCAGGCTGCGGCTGACGATGTCGTGCCGCAACGGGCTGGCCAGCTGCGAGAAGCCGCGCGATTGCGAGCTCTCGATGAACGACAGGATGCGTTCCATCGCAAAGAAGATGGTGTCGATCTTGCCCGACATGACATGGAAGATGCGCCCCCGGCGAAACACCGAGCAGGACCGGTCGTCGAAATTGCCGACCGGCTTGGTCTTGATGGCCAGCTGGGGTCCGACGAGACGGAAGCTTTCCTTGAACGTCGGCAGGTAGCGCCCGATCTGGTCTTCCATGGCCTTGGTCTTGGCCGCGACCGTTTCGGCCGAGACATCGTCGCGAACCTGCCGCGCCTGGCTTGCGACCGTGAAGCGGCCGAGCGGCGTGTGCGGCACCGAGGACAAGGTGTAGATGCTGGGATCCTCGGTCGGATAAACCGAGCAGAGCGGGCCGTCGACGAAGGTGACCGCCGGAAACGGATCGTCGGTCTCGTAATAGAGCAGGATTGTCGGCTCGTAATAGAACGGCATCGGCATGCCGAGATGCTGGCCCCAGCTCGCATCGATCAGCAGGTCGAACTTCTCGCCTTCAACCCGCACGCAGTCGGGCTCGTTCTCGATGGAGGTGACGCGATGGCTGAGCAGCAGGCTGCTGCCGAGCTGCTCCTGGAAATAGCGCCGCGACTGCTCGATCAGCAGCACGCGCTCGCTGGTGTGCATCATTCCGGCGATCTCGCGAATCGGCACCGAGGTATCGCTGGTCTCGCGGAAATCGATGCCGGTGGAGGTCATGATCAGCCGGTATGTCGAAAAATCGATCAGGCTCTCGGCGCGTGGGACGGCGTAGATGTTTTCCGGAACCTCGCGGCTGAGATAGGGATAGCGTTCCATGAAGCGCATGAAACCGTCACGGGACTGCACGCGCGTGCCGTGATGGCGTGGATAATGGAAACCCAGATGCAGGCGGAACTGGTTGTTTCCGGAAGCTTCGTGCAGGGGACGCGCATGCTGCTCGAACACGCTTACGTCGAAGCCGAGCATCTTCAGCGACGACCCGAGGTGACAACCGTACCAGCCCGCGCCGATAATCGCGACTTTTGAGACCATGAAAGCGTCGCCTAACGTTTCGCAGTCTTCAACCTAGGATGAAACGGCTCCCGGAAGGAAACGATCAATGCAAGCAATACGCGCAGGCAGGCAGGCGAGGTCAGGCAACAGGACCCTTTGCCCGGGCCATGACCTCGTCGAGCATGACCCGGAACTGCGCCAGCACGCGGCCATGATCGACCCGGAAATTGGCAAAGAACGGATTGCCGGGTCCGACCGGAACCAGCCGCGTCGCATCGGGCTCGTCCACCACGGCCGCCGGATCGGCAAATAGCAGCCGCGTGGGCGCTTCCATGTAGTGCGGGTCGTCGTAGATATGCAGGTCGTCGCGATGCAGCAGGTTGGCCTGGCTGCTGACCACCAGTCCCGGCTTGTTGCTGACCCAGCGGAATTTCGCCAGGCTCGCACCCCACACCGACAGGAAGCAGTCGCACAGCAGCGCCCAGGACAGGCTGCACGCCATGCTCGCACCCAGCGTGTCGAGCAAGGTCACGTCGAGATGGGCACTCATGGCGCGCAGCTCGGCCGCGATGTCGCGCTCGGTCTGCAACGGCGAGCGCGCGGCCAGAGCCTCGCCATGGCTCTCGATCACCGCACCTCCGGCAGCGCTCCCGGCCTCCTGGCTGCCCTCGCGGGTGTTGTGGCCGTCGATCACCAGGATCGCCCCGGGCCAGAGCTGGGCCACCAGACGGATCGCGTCGCGGAAGAAGGCGCTGATATCGACCAGGGTACGATTCTCGACGCGCAGGCCGAGGATGATCACCGGGGCGCCGCGCGACCGTGCCGCCTCGGCCTTGCGGCGTATGTCGCCGTAGACCGGGTCGCTCTGCGTGATGCGCTGCAACCGGCGGCGCAATTCCGCCGAGACCCGCTCGCGGGTGACACGCACGGCGCAGATGCCCTCGCGATAGACATACGCCATCATGTCGCCGCCATGCTGGATATCGCGGTTGACACGCTGCCGCAGCTCGGGAAACAGTGCCTCGATCGGACCCCAGAGCTCGATCCCCGCCGCCGCCCCGGGGATGATCCATTCGGGGAGCTGGTCTCCCTGCGCGCCGGTGAGCAGATATTCGATCCCGGACAGCTCGTTCCATAGCTGATGTCCCAGATGGGTGCCCGGCTGGCCGCGCATGACGCTGGCGATCCGGCGCGCGCCACGCACCAGATAGGGCACCAGCAACGGACCATGCAGGGCCGCCTGGTTGATGAACCAGCGTGCCAGGTTGGGCGGGAAATAGACATCCAGCAGATGCCTGCACCAGTTGTCGCGCACCACCAGCAGGTCGATCGAGGGGATGTAGACGGCCAGCGGCTTGCAGTAATGATCGGCGGCGATGACATAGAAGGTGAGGCCGGCGGGGATGTCGCAAAAACGGTAGGCGAAACGAAAATCATCGAAATAAAGGCAGCCCTGGCATCGCAGCGGATGGCCGTCGACCGGGCTCGGCCAGTGCAGCATTCCGTCGCGGGTGGCTGCCACCAGCCGGTCCTCGAATGGCGGCTCCAGGCCTGCGCGCAGATGGGAGCGCGCGAGCATGACCTGCGGCGCGTTGCCGCTGAAGGCGCCGGTGAAGGCGATGGCCTCCGGGAGCTCGTCGGCCAGCAGCGCCCGTGGCACCGGCAGCACCGCTTGCCCATCGATTTCCGACAGGGCCGTGCGCAGGACTTCGTTGACCTGGACGAAGGCCTGCGCCTCGCGCGACAGCACCGGCATCGGGCGCAGCAGGATGTCGGTCACGATCCGGCGCAACAGCGGCACCACCTGGTCGCGCAATGCCGCCGCCTGCCCGGCATCGGGGTCGCCCAGCTTGTCGCCCAGCCGGCGCAGCGAAGCATCGAGCAGCCAGGATGCCCTGGCGCCGTCCTGGGCGCGAAACTCCAGGATCCGGAACGGAGCGAGACCGGAATAAAGCAGCACAGGCGTCCAGCCCGGCACGAAGGACGGGACCGGCGCATTGGCGGCATCGAGCAAGGGGGCGCCCGGCTGCGTGCCGTCGGCGCCAAGACGCAGATGCAGGACCCCATCGTGCAGCACGACGGGGTCGGGCATCAACACAGGCAGGGATTGCATGTTCTGGCCAGGCATCCGCGAGACATGAACGGCCACCTGCTTCGTGTCAAACCGTTCCGTCTCAACGCTCGATGTGGAAGTGGTAGGCCTCCTGCATCTCCGATTGCACGGGTTCGCCGCCCTGGATCGCGGGACGGAAATGCCATGCCGCGACGGCGTTGCGGGCGGCACGGTCCAGGTCGGGATAGCCGGAGCTCTGGATGATTTCGATGGATGCCACGTGTCCGTCGGGTGCGACCAGCGTCGACAGATATACCGTGCCCTCCTCGCCGCGCATGGCCGCCGCGCGGGGATAGGCGGCTGGCTTGTTGATGTAGTGATCGTCCGGCGAGGCGGGCAGGATGCGCTTGTCCACCAGTCCCCAGCCGGGCTGCCCGTCGAGATCGAGATTGACCTGCATGTTCGAGGACGGAGGCGCCGGCGGCGGAGTGGCCCGGGCCTGCTTGCCGGTGTCGGGCTTGCCCGGGTCGGGAGCGGGATTGTCGGCCGGCGGCGGGACCACCGGGCCCTTTGGCGCGTCGAGCAAGGACGAGGCGCCGCCGCCGGCCTTGGATGGCTCGGCCTTCGCCTGCGGGGCGGGAGGCGGCGCCTTCTGTGG
>CAXTCT010000184.1:0-4690 GCA_964242565.1 uncultured Acetobacteraceae bacterium
GGCGCTGGAGGTGTTGCGTCAGGCCGGCCTCAACCAGATGCGCGTCGCCGAAGGCCAGACCGCCAAGGGGCGCATCGTCTTCGTCTACCGTGGCGCGGATGCGTTCGAGCGATGGCAGGGCTTTGTCCATGATCGCGTGCCGGGACTGGAGGCATCGGGCTGGCGCAACCGGATCGACGGCGCGTTCGCGCCCAAGCGCGTCGGGTCCGTCGGCGATTACGACGTGCGCGTCGAGGATGCGGACGCCGGCAAATTCTCGCTCGATTTCGGCATCGAGGTCGATGGCGAGCGTATTCCGCTGCTGCCCATCCTGTCGCGCCTGCTCGAGCGCGGCGGTATCGACGAGGCCAGGATCGTCGATGGCGAGCTGATCACCAGCCTCGATGACGGCCGCATCCTCAAGCTGCCGGCCGAGCGCATCCGGCGCCTGCTCGCGGTCATGGAGGACCTGATCGAGGCGGCGCGGCGAACCGGCGAGGGACGCCTGCTGCTGCCCGACGGCGAGGCCGACAAGGTGCTGGACCTCGAGGACCTGCTCACCACGCGATGGGAGAATGCGGCCGCGATCGAGGCCTATGCCCGCCACTTCCGCAGCGAGATGGTGATCCCGGGCGTCGCGATCCCGGCCAGCTTCACCGCCACGCTGAGGCCCTATCAGCAGCATGGCGTGGATTGGCTGCAGCATCTGCGCGGGATCGGGCTGAACGGCTTCCTCGCCGACGACATGGGCTTGGGCAAGACCGCGCAGACCATCGCCCACATCGTCGTCGAGAAGGAGGCCGGACGGCTCGCCGAGCCGGCGTTGATCGTGGTGCCGACCAGCCTGGTCACCAACTGGACGGCCGAGCTGGTCAAGTTCGCGCCGCATCTGCGGGTCGCCGTGCTGCATGGCCTGGACCGCCATGAGCGGCGCGGCGAGCTGGGCGGCACCGACGTGGTGATCACCACCTATACGGTGCTGGCGCGCGATATCGAGGAGATGAAGCTGCTGCAGTGGCATCTGGTCGTGCTCGACGAGGCGCAGGTCATCAAGAGCCCGGACGCCAAGGCGACCAAGGCGGTCTGCCAGCTGCGCACGCGGCATCGGCTGTGCCTGTCCGGCACCCCCATCGAGAACAACCTGCAGGAATTATGGTCGGAATTCGCGTTCCTGATGCCCGGCCTGCTCGGCGACCGGAAGGGGTTTGCCAAACGCTTCCGGCGTCCGATCGAGAAAAACAACGACGCCGCCCGCCGGGTGCAGTTGATCCGTCGCATCAAGCCTTTCCTGATGCGCCGCACCAAGGCGGAGGTCGCGACCGACCTGCCGCCGAAGCACACCATTCTCCGCCGCATCAATCTGGCTTCGGATCAGCGCGAGCTCTACGACACCATCCGGGGCACGTTGTACGACAAGGTGCGCGAGCAGGTGGCCGAGCTCAGCCCGGCGCAGAGCCGGATCGTCGTGCTCGACGCCCTGCTCAAGCTGCGCCAGGTATGTTGCGACCCGCGCCTGGTCAAGCTGCCGTCCGCGCGCCTGGTCGATTGCTCCAGCAAGCTCGACGAGCTGATGGACATGATCGGCGAGATGATCCCCGAGGGGCGGCGCATCCTGCTATTCTCGCAATTCACCACCATGCTGGACCTGATCAAGCCGCGGCTGGCGGCGGCCGGGATCAGGTTCGTGGAACTGCGCGGGGATACGCGCGACCGTGCCGAGCCGGTGGCCGTGTTCGAAAGCGGCGCGGTGTCGCTGTTCCTGATCAGCCTCAAGGCCGGCGGACGGGGCTTGAACCTGACCTCCGCCGACACGGTGATCCATTACGACCCATGGTGGAACCCGGCGGCGGAGGATCAGGCTTCCGATCGCGCGCACCGCATCGGCCAGACCAAGCCGGTCTTCGTCTACAAGCTGATCGCCGCCGATACGGTCGAGGACCGGATCGTCGAACTGCAGCGCCGCAAGGCCGATCTCGCCAGCATCGCGCTGAGCGAGGAGGGCGAGTTCGGCGGCATCGAGCTGGACGACCTGGAATTCCTGTTCGGCAGCCAGGAGCGGCGGCTGGCGGCCTGACCTGCATGGCCGGGGGCGTACCGGCGGCCCGGACGTCGGCATGGAATCATCGAGGCCTAGCCCGGAAATTCGCTTCGTCCGGTGCCATTTCCGTGACTTAATCCTGCTCTCCGACTCCGTCCGGGAGAAGTTGTTCGTTGGCTTTCCGTTTTGTTCATGCGGCGGACATCCATCTGGACTCGCCGCTGCGTTCGCTTGCGTTGCGCGATCCCGGCCTCGCCGAACTGATCGGCAATGCGACCCGGGGCGCGTTCGTGGCACTGATCGACCTTTGCCTCGAGGAGCGGGTGGATGCGCTGCTGCTGGCCGGCGACCTCTATGACGGCGACCAGACCTCGATGAAGACGGCGCGCTATCTGGCCGAGCAGCTCCGCCGGCTGCATGAAGCGGCCATCCGCGTGTTCGTCATCCGCGGCAACCATGACGCCCTTTCCCGGATCACGCGGGAACTCACCTTTCCCGATACGGTGAAATTGTTCGGCGGTCGTGCGGAGCTTGTGACGGTGGAGCGTGCGGACAGCGCCTTTCCGGTGGCGATCCATGGCGTGAGCTTCGCGCAGCCGCATGCCTCGGAGAGCCTGCTGCCGCGCTACCGCGGACCGGCCGAAGGGGCGGTGAACATCGCGCTGATGCATACCAGTCTCGCCGGCGCCGCCGGGCACGACCCTTATGCGCCCTGCACCGTGGCCGAGCTGCAGGCGGCCGGATTCCGCTACTGGGCGCTCGGCCATGTCCACCGGCGCACGGTCGTGAGCGGGGGCTGCACCATCGTGATGCCGGGGATGCCGCAGGGCCGCGACATCAACGAGGCGGGGGCCAAGTCGGTGACCCTGGTCACGATCGCCGACGACCGGTCGATCCATGTCGAGGAACGCGTCACCAGCATCGCCCAGTTCGAGCGCGTCGAGGTGGAGATCACCGGGGTCGGGGAGTGGCGGGAGATGGTCGGGCGGGTTGCCCAGGCGCTGGAGCGTGCGCGCGCCGCCGCGGTATCGGAACATCTGGTGGCCCGCCTGCGGATCACCGGGGCGACGGAGCTGGCATGGCGCGTCCGGCATGACGCCGAACTGCTCAGGACCGAGGCGGACGACCGTGGCGCGTCGGCCGGAAGATGCTGGATCGAGCGGATCGAGGTGGATTGCAGCATCCCGGGGGCTGCCGCAACCGCGGCCGATCCGGTCAACGAGCTGCGCCGGCTGATCAACGACGAGGTGCTGGGTTCGGGCGCCTACCAGGCCGAGGTCGCGGCACTGGCCGAAGAATTGCGCGGCCAGTTGCCGCCGGAATGCCGCAGCCTGCTCGGACTGGACGAGGCGACGTTCACGGCTGCGGTATCCGGGCTGGTGCGGGAAGGCACCGAGGACGTGCTTGCACGGCTGCGGCATGCCGGCGCGGGAGCCGCGCGGGACTGATGCGGATCAGGCGGCTGGATCTCGCGCGGTACGGGAAATTCACCGATCACCGCATCGATTTCGCCGAGCGGGCGGCGGGCGCCATGGACCTGCATATCCTCTACGGGCCCAACGAGGCGGGCAAGTCGACGGCGCTGGCGGCCTTTCTCGATCTGCTGTTCGGGATCGAGCCGCGCAGCCGCTACGACTTCCTGCATCCCTATGCGACCATGCGTGTCGGCGCCTGCCTCGAGATGGCGGGCGGCGCGCAGGAACTGGTCCGGATCAAGCGTCCGCACCGGAGCCTGCTCGACGCGGACGACCAGCCGGTGGCCGACGCGACGCTCCTCGGCGAGCTTGGCGGCATCGACCGCGACGCCTACCGGACGATGTTCTCGCTCGACGACGAGACGCTGGAGGCCGGGGGTGAAAGCATCCTGGCCAGCAAGGGCGATCTCGGCCAGCTTCTGTTCTCCGCCAGTGCCGGCCTCGCGGAACTGAGCCACACCCTGGTCGAGCTCAGGTCGGAGGCCGATCGTTTCCATAAACATCGTGCCCGGACCAGCGAATTGTCGCAGTTCAAGAGCGCCCTGACGCTGCTGAAGGCGAAGCGGGAGGAGATCGATACCGCCGCCGGGGACTATGCCCGGCTTGTCGAAGGCCGCGACCGCGCCTCGACGCATTATCGCGAGGCGCTGGCCGAACAGAGCCGGCTCCAGGCGCGCCGGGACATGGTCCAGCGGCAGTTGAGCGCCTTGCCGCGACTGGCCGCGCTGAGAGGGCTGCACGAGCGGTTGCAGCCGCTTGCCGATATCCGGGAGATGCCGCCGGGTGAAGTGCCTTTAAGCTGGATAAACGAGCTGCCGGTGCTGCAGGCCCAGGAAATCGAGCTTGCGACCCGGGCGGACGGGATCGAGCGCGAGATCGGCGAGATAGCCGACGCGCTGGAAGCGACGCATGCCGATCCGGCCGCCCTTGCTCTGGAGGGCCGCGTCAGCCGCATGGCCGAACTTGGCGCACGGCACAGGACCGCGGAGGCCGACATGCCCGAGTGCCTGCTCGGGGCACGCGGATCCGAGCGGGCGATCGAGGGGATCCTGGACCGCCTCGGTCGCCCCCGGGATGATCCCGCCCGTCTGGTGATCGGCGCGGCCACGGCCGGTTCCCTGCGCGCCCTGATCGAACGGCGGTCGGGCCTCGAAGCCGCGATCGATGCGGCCGGGCGTGAGCTCGACGAGGTGCTGCA
>CAXTCT010000185.1:0-4685 GCA_964242565.1 uncultured Acetobacteraceae bacterium
AGCGCCGCCACCGGTCGCGCCAGGCCGCGATCGGCGCGGTCGCGTCCAGATAAAGCCGCCAGCTGATCGGCGCGATGGCCGGCGCGCTATGGTCGCCGAAAGCCGCGGCCACGGTGCCGTTCCATAAATTCCAGCGTGACAGGATCCGGTGCAGCGTGCCGTCCCGCTGCATGGCATCCAGGGCCGCGTCGATCCGGCGGCGGAGCGCCGGGTCGCCTTTCGGCAGCGCGATCCCATACGAAAAGGCGCCCACCGGACCCCCGACCAGCTTCAGCCGCTTGTCGGGTCCGGCATAATAGAGCGCGATCGGCCAGTCGAGCAGCACCGCGTCCAGGCGATGCGCCGCCAGATCGGTGTAGGCGTTGGTTTCCTCGTCATAATATCGCGTGGCGATGCCGGGCTGACCTTGCAGGATGCGGTCGGCCAGGCTCGCCTTCAGCGTGCCGACCACATGGCCGCGCAGCAGCGCCAGCGTGTCCAGCCCGGCCTGCTCGCGACGCACCACGATCTGCTCGAAGCCGTGGTAGTAGGGCCGGGAGAAATCCACCACCTCGGCATGTTCCGGCGTGATTTCGATGCCGTCGATCACCACGTCGTAGAGGCCGCGTTCCAGGCCGGGGATCAGCGCGTCCCAGTCATTTTGAACCAGCACCGGCTTGCGTCCGATACGGGCCGCGACAGCCTCGATGATCTCGGTCTCGTAGCCGGTGACGCGAGCCTGGTCGGCCGGGTCCTGGAAGACGTATGGCGCCCCGGATTTCGCATCCGCCCCCCAGCGCAGCGGTTCGGCGGCACCGGCACAGCACCAGCCGGCCAGCATCAACCCCGCGAGCAAGACGGCCTTCATAGATAGGTTTTCAGGAAACGCTGCGTCTCGACCGCGGCCGGGCTTGCAAACATGATGTCGGGGTCGGCGATCTCGACGATCCGGCCCGCCTGCATGAACACCACCCGGTCCGACGCCGCACGCGCGAACGGCATCTCGTGCGTCACCACGATCTGGGTCATGCCGTCGAGATCAAGCTGGCGCATGACCGACAGCACCTCGTCGGTCAGCTCCGGATCGAGTGCGGAGGTAGGCTCGTCATACAGCATCACCTTGGGTTCCACCGCGAGTGCCCGGGCAATCGCCGCACGCTGCTGCTGGCCGCCCGAGAGCGTGATCGGGTAGCGGCCGGCCACCGACGCGAGACCGACCTTGTCCAGCAGCGCCATGGCCGCGATCCTTGCCTGCGGCTTGGCGGTTCCCTTCGCCACGACCGGCGCCAGCATCACGTTGTCCAGCACGGTCCGGTGCGGGAACAGGTTGAAGCCCTGGAACACCATGCCGACCGCACCGCGCACACGATGCGCCAGCCGCTCGTCCTCGCGGCTCCATTTCCTGCCGGCCTCGCGCGAAACCGCGATCCCGGCGACCATGACGGTGCCACGGTCTGGCCGTTCCAGCAGATTGAGACAACGCAGGAGCGTCGATTTTCCGCAGCCGGAGGGGCCGATGATCGAGACGAGCTCGCCTTCCTCCACCGCGAGCGAGATGTCGGCCAGCACCATCTCGCCGTCGAACGTCTTGCCGATGTTTTCGGCCCGGACGATCACATCGGGCAAGGGCTCTGTCCGGACCTTGATGGGCCTGAGCCGGCAAGCCGATCAAGGACCAAGCACCCTGGCCTTCAGGCGGCTTCGGCCATCCCGCGCAGCACATACTGCAGGATCCCGCCATGTCGGTAATATTCCACCTCGTCGAGCGTATCGACGCGGCAGATCAGCGGCACGATTTCCTTGCTGCCGTCGGCCCTGGTGATCGCCATGTTCAGGATCATGCGCGGGGTCAGCGCCTCGAGGCCCTCGATGTCGATGGTCTCGTCACCCTTGAGCCCGAGCGTCTCGCGCGTGGTGCCTTCCTGGAACAGCAAGGGCAGGACGCCCATTCCGACCAGGTTGGAGCGATGGATGCGCTCGAAGCTCTCGGCCACGACGGCACGGATGCCGAGCAGCAGGGTACCCTTCGCGGCCCAGTCGCGCGACGAGCCCATGCCGTATTCCTTGCCGCCGAACACGATCAGCGGCACGCCTTCCGCCTGGTAGCGCATCGCCACGTCATAGATCGCGCCCTGCTCGCCGGATGGGTAATGCCTGGAAGCCCCGCCCTCCACGCCACCCAGCATCTCGTTCTTGATCCGCGGGTTGGCGAACGTGCCGCGCATCATGACCTCGTGGTTGCCGCGCCGCGAGCCGTAGGAGTTGAAATCCTTCTGCTGGACCTGGTGCTCGATCAGATAGGTGCCGGCGGGCGAGCTCTTCTTGATCGCCCCGGCGGGCGAGATGTGGTCGGTGGTGATGTTGTCGCCCAGCACGGCCAGCACGCGCGCGCCGGTGATGTCGCCCTTGGCGGTCGGCTCCAGCGTTATGCCTTCGAAATAGGGCGGGTTCTGGACATAGGTGGAGCCCGAGTTCCAGGCGTAGGTTTCCGATCCGGTCGCCACCTGCAGATCCTGCCATTCCCGGGTGCCTCGGCCGACGAGGCCGTAGCGCTCGATGAACTGCTCGCGGGAGATCGACGTCGCCATCAGGTCGGCGATTTCCTTGTTGGAAGGCCAGACATCCCTGAGATACACCGGCTGGCCGCTGGAGCCGGTTCCGAGCGAAACCGTGGTGATGTCCTCGCGGATGTTGCCGAGCAGCGAATAGGCGACCACCAGCGGCGGGCTGGCCAGATAGTTGGCCCGCACATTGGCGCTGATGCGGCCTTCGAAGTTGCGGTTGCCCGACAGTACCGACACCGCGATCAGCTTGTTGTCCTCGATGGCATCGACGATCGCGTCCGGCAGCGGACCGGAATTGCCGATGCAGGTGGTGCAGCCATAGCCGACCGTGTTGAAGCCGATCGCGTCGAGTTCGGCGCTCAGCCCGGCGCGATCGAGATATTCGGTCACCACCTGCGAGCCCGGCGCCAGCGACGTCTTGACCCATGGCTTCGGGGTCAGGCCGAGTGCGCGCGCCTTCTGCGCCACCAGCCCGGCCGCGATCATCACCGCGGGGTTGGAGGTGTTGGTGCAGGAGGTGATCGCGGCGATCACCACGTCGCCATGGCCGATCTCGTAGTTGGTGCCGGCGACGGCGACCTTCTTGCCGACGTCGTTGGCCGGAACGCCGAGGCTCTTGGTCAGCTCGGTGTTGAAGGCGGTCGCGGCATGCTTGAGCGCCACCCGGTCCTGCGGCCGCTTGGGTCCGGCCAGCGACGGCTCGATGGTCGAGAGATCGAGCTCCAGCGTGTCGGTGAACACCGGCTCCGGCGTGCTGGCGTCGCGGAACATGCCCTGCGCCTTGAGATACGCCTCCACCAGCTTGACGCGGTGCGGGTCGCGCCCGGTCTGGGTGAGATAGTCCAGCGTCAGGTCATCGACCGGGAAGAAGCCGCAGGTCGCGCCATATTCCGGTGCCATGTTGCCGATGGTGGCGCGGTCGGCGACCGGCAGGTGATCCAGCGCCGGGCCGTAGAATTCGACGAACTTGCCCACCACGCCGCGGCGGCGCAGCATCTGGGTGACGGTCAGCACCAGGTCGGTCGCGGTCGCCCCCTCGGGCATCTTGCCGGTCAGCTTGAAGCCGATCACGTCGGGGATTAGCATGGCGATCGGCTGGCCGAGCATGGCCGCCTCCGCCTCAATGCCGCCGACGCCCCAGCCCAGCACGCCCATGCCGTTGACCATCGTGGTGTGGCTGTCGGTGCCGTACAGCGTGTCCGGGTAGGCGAAGGTCTCGTCCTTGATGGTCGCCGTCCAGACCGCCTGGGCGATATATTCCAGGTTGACCTGGTGGCAGATGCCCGCGCCCGGCGGCACCACGAAGAAATTCTCGAATGCCTCCTGGCCCCATCGCAGGAACGCGTAGCGCTCGCCGTTGCGCTCGAACTCGGTCTCGACATTGCGCTGCAGCGCGTCGGCGGTGCCGGAATAATCCACCATCACCGAATGGTCGATCACGAGGTCGACCGGCACCAGCGGGTTGACCTTCTGCGGGTCGCCGTTCAGGCGGGTGATGCCGTCACGCATGGCGGCGAGATCGACCACGGCCGGAACGCCGGTGAAATCCTGCATCAGGATGCGGGCGGGCTTGAACGGCACCTCGCGGACACTCTGGCCCTGCGCCAGCCAGCCGAAGATGGAGTTGGCGTCGTTCACGCTGTACGAACGGCCATCCTCGAAGCGCAGCACATTCTCCAGCAGGACCTTGAGGCTGACCGGCAGGCGGCTGACGTCGCCGATGGACTTCTCCGACTCCGGGATGGAGAAATAATGGTAGGTCTTGCCTTCCACTTCGAGTGTCTTGCGCGTCCGCAGGCTGTCATGGCCGACCGATTTCATGCTTGTTCCCTTTCAGGGTGTCACCGACCGGCGCCGGGCCGGTCTCCCGACGCCGCGAGGGCCGCCGGCTTGATAACCAAATCGCCCTGGAACATACCCATACCGGTGGTTGAAACAAGCGTCCCCGCGGCAAAGTCTTACGTCGGCGCTGCCTGCCGGCTCGAGGCACGGGATCTGGTCGTGTTCCGCGGCGAGCGGCTGGTGCTGGACGGAGTCGGGCTCGACTGCATGAGTGGAGGCGCGGTTCTGCTGACCGGTCCGAATGGCGCCGGTAAATCGACCCTCCTGCGCGTGCTCGCCGGCCTGCGCGCGCCGGACGCC
>CAXTCT010000186.1:0-4684 GCA_964242565.1 uncultured Acetobacteraceae bacterium
CCCGGGCTACAGGATCCGGCGCTGTCTCCAGTCGTAACTCAGGCGGTCATGGAGCGCCGGCTGCCGGCTCCATGGCTCCTGCGCGCGTGGCACCGTGTAGGCCTCGACGGTGATCGTGGCGGCGTCGATCTCCAGGCGCAGAAAACCGAACCGGTCGTCGAAATACTGCTCCAGCACGACGCGCCGATCGTCGGGCACCGTGTAGGGCACCATGATCGGCTGGCCGTCGACCGCGGCCATCTTGTGCAGATTGTGATAACCGCCGCAGCCTGCAACGATGTACGGCGTCAGCGCGCCGTCGGCGTCGGTGATGCTGAAACGCTGATAGTTATGCACATGGCCGGAAAATACCATGTCGGGTTTGCGCCCTGCTTTGGCACTCGCCGCCGCGAGCACCGCCGACATCGCGGCACTGCCGCTATGATAGGTATCGAGCGAGAAAGGCGGATGGTGCAGCGCGACGATGACCGGAAGTTCGTTGCCGGCAGCTGCCAACTCTCCGGCCAGCCACGCCTGCTGTTCAGGCTCGACCACGCCGCCCTCCGGGACGTTGGTGTACAGGCCGACGAAGGTGGCGAACGGCGTCAGCAGGGTCCAGTAGACGTTCGGCTGGATCATCGCGGTGCGTCCGACGTCTCCCGCGTCCGGACTATGCCGGCCCGGGCGCGTTGCGCAGAAGTTACGCACGAAACTGGCCAGCGATGGCTCGGGATTGACCCGCTTGCCGTTGTCGAACACATCGCCATCGTGATTTCCCGGTATGCCCAACATCGGGTTCGGATAATGGTCGTACGGCTCGTAGAACTGCGGATAATATTGCGCGGACTCGCCATCGAAATAGATCACGTCGCCGAGATGATAGAAGAACGCCGGCGTTCCGAACTTCGAGCTCCGGGCAAGGTCGCGTTCAAGGCCCTGTGCCACCAGCGTCTGCGGGTTGGGATCGCGCACGCCTCCGGTGTCGCCGACCATATGCAGCACCATGCCGCCGGCCTCGCGCATACGCGCCACCGCATCCGGGACCACGGCCGCGAGATCAAGCCGGTACGGCGCCTTGCCGGGCGGTTTCGGCAAAGGCTGGAACGGACTGCCTGACGCCAGCCGCGAGGCCTGCGGCTGCGTGGCGGGTTCGGAAGGCCGCGGCTGCGCGAACACGTGCGCGGCATCGACACGGCGTGGCTTGGGTGTCTGGCTCACTGGGCTGCTGCTTTCATGGGCTGGGTTGGACGCGGCGACCATAGCATGCCGGCACGGCCGGAAGCGCGATTTGCACGTGGCGGCACCCGCGCGTACGGTGACCCGCAGGAACTGGCAGCGGGAGAAGCGGGCGATGGAGAACTGGTTGAAGACAGGCGCGGACAGCGACACCGCGCAGTCCGACCAGCAGGTGCGCGCCAGCGTCGAGCAGATCCTGGGCGACATCGCCGCACGCGGCGACGTCGCCGTGCGCGAACTTTCCGTGAAATTCGACAGATGGGAGCGGGATGACTACAGGCTTAGTCCGGCCGAGATCGAAGGCTGCCTCTCGCAGCTCGGCAAGCGCGACATAGAGGACATCAATTTCGCACAGACGCAGGTGCGCAACTTCGCCCGGCATCAGCGCGAGGCCTTGCGCGACATCGAAATCGAGACATTGCCCGGCGTGGTCCTCGGCCATCGCAATATCCCGGTCAACTCGGCCGGCTGCTACGTACCGGGCGGCAAATATCCGCTGCTGGCTTCGGCCCACATGTCGGTCATCACCGCCAAGGTGGCCGGCGTCGGGCGGGTGGTCACCTGCGCGCCGCCATTCCAGGGCAAGCCGGCCCACGCGATCGTCGCCGCCCAGCACATGGCCGGCGCCGACGAGATCTACTGTCTTGGCGGCATCCAGGCCGTCGGCGCGATGGCGCTGGGGACGCAGAGCATCAGCCCCGTCGACATGCTGGTCGGACCCGGCAACGCCTATGTCGCGGAAGCCAAGCGGCAGTTGTTCGGGCGGGTCGGCATCGATCTGTTCGCGGGTCCGACCGAGACGCTGGTCATCGCCGACGAGAGCGTGGACGGCGAGATCTGCGCGACCGATCTGCTCGGACAGGCGGAGCATGGACCCGACAGCCCGGCGATCCTGCTGACCAACTCGACGAGGCTCGCACGCGACACCATGGCCGAAATCGAGCGGCTGCTGGCGATATTGCCGACCGCACCCATCGCGCGGCAGGCCTGGGAGAAGCATGGCGCCGTGGTCGTCGTCGAGAGCGAGGCGGAGATGGTCGCCGTCGCCGACCGCATTGCCTCGGAACATGTGCAGGTGATGACCCGTGAGCCGGATTATTTCCTGGCCAACATGACCAATTATGGCGCGCTGTTCCTGGGGCCGCGCACCAATGTCGCGTTCGGCGACAAGGCGATCGGCACGAACCACACGCTGCCGACCAGGAAGGCCGCGCGCTATACCGGTGGGCTGTGGGTCGGCAAGTTCCTCAAGACCTGCACCTACCAGAAGGTGATGACCGACGAGGCTTGCGCCATGATCGGCCGCTATGCCTCGCGGCTCTGCGCGCTGGAAGGCTTCACGGGGCATGGCGAGCAGGCCAACATCCGTGTCCGGCGCTATGGCGGCGGCAACGTTCCCTATGGTGCGGCAGCCGAGTGATGAGCCGCCGTCAGGCGACAGTCATTCCGGACTTACGGTAAAGCACCGGACGCGGAAGAAGACGGCGGCAACACCATGAGCTGCTGTTTCCTGAAGAAGCGCATCGCGGACCGTACGTCGTAACGCTGTGGCACTGTCAACACGTGATTTCCTGGCGGAAAACTCCATACATGCACCAGAAGTGCGGCAGGCTGTTGAGTGATCACCGCCGTCCCGCCTGGCGCGAGGCCGGATTTCCATGTTGCATAAAGGCTGGATTGTGAAACAGCCATGCTTCCATAGGCCTCGATCAGGTCTGGCAGGCGCCAGATCACCATCGGGGCGATCGCGAGCATGAGACATGTAGCCCCTGCGAGAGGCCAGGCTGATCCCTGCTCCGATCTGCGAGCTGCCATCCCGATCAGGCAGCCGCAGGCAAGAAGCACCATGACCATCATGCACTGACGGGCCGCCTCGTGGCGCTGGCAGCACAAGAAGCCGAACTGGTAGTCGGCGCCGAAGATCGAGGTTGCCATTCCCACCAGCAGGGACAAGACAAGAGCCAGAACCGGGCCTCGCGCAACTTCACCAAAACAGTGCCGAGACAAAAGTGTGAATCCGGCCAGGATGAGCAGCTTGATCGGAATCCCTAACTGCACCGATCCCAGACCTTGCTGACCCCAGCCTCCATCGTTTTGATCAATAAGTGCCATATCGCGCAACGTCTGCAGGGTTGCTACCCGCAAGCTTGCAAGGACATGGTGCCCGGTCAACGATGCCAGGGTCGGTGGTCCTGCAGCCCGTCCGACTCGTATCCCGATAAAAACGGCGATCGACAAAACGAAAGGCAGGATCAGCCACGTCGCTCCGCCCGTCTGTAGACGCTGCCTGCCCCACATGACACCCATGGTCATGGTAAAATACAGCACGACAAAAGCGCCTGTCTCGCTGCTTCCGGCGGCAATGATCAACGCAATCATCGCCATGCTCCGACCATGAAAGCTGTTGAGGCCACCATCCAGGATCAGGATTGTAAGGAAGCACAGGGCCGTCACTGTCGGCACATAGGGCGCCATTCCCACCGGCCAGTAGAACATGTCGGCTACCGAATGCCCCAGCAGGAACAGACTAACAAGACTGGCAGCCAGGAAGATTCGTGGCAGCAGGCTTCCATTCGAACCAACGACCAGGCGCGCGCAACAACCAAGCAAGAATATGGCCCATCCAAATGCAAGGAACGGACCGATCAATGGCTGGTGGAACCAGTTTACGAACCCGACATAAGCCAGGATCAGCAATTCGGATATCGGTCGCGGCGTGACAAACGCAAGCCGCTGCAGAACGAATGGAAAACCGCCATCGCGGACTCCTGCCGCATAATCATATTCGTCACCTTGCCATTGACCGGTGGCAACGAGGTTTGCATGGGCGAGAACAAGCACGATCAGCAATGCTGACGCGAGCGCCAGCAGGATGTCCGCACATCTGCGGCCGCATCTGCCAACTCGATCAGCCATGAACAAAACCGCCCTGCTCTTATGTTGGTTCGATTTCGTGATGCAAATTCGTTCTACCGGGCCGGTGCTATGGCCGCAACAGGTCGTCCGCGGACACGCCGTCGGGTCAACAGCATCCGTTACGGGACAGGTGAATATGCAGGCATCGGCAAAGCTTCGGCTGTTCACCATACGCGGCTCGATCAAAGCCATGGCGCGGGCAAGGCCGCGGATTCAGCCCGGTCTCTGTCATCACCTTCGAACGTGGACTGGGCGCTCGATCTGGCGGTCGCTCGCCGCGGCCGTTGCCGCCCGCCCAGCTTCGAGGCTAAAAAGGCCGCCTACGCCCCCTGGCCCCTGGCGGATCCCTGACAGGCGGTGAATAATATCGCGCATCGAGGCGTCTAGCGGTGCGCAGCGCCCTGGGGCGCTTGACTGATCGCGTGCATCGAGATGCGACGGCGGGCGATCCTGCCCGCCGACCAACGCGAGCGGGATGGGAAGGATTGTTAAAATGCTGCCGCGCACGCCTTCGTTCCGCCTGGACGGCCGCCATGCCCTCGTTACCGGGGCG
>CAXTCT010000187.1:0-4663 GCA_964242565.1 uncultured Acetobacteraceae bacterium
GGCCAGCGCCGCTCCGGCCAGAGCGGTCGTCGTGCCGAACAAGGTACGTCGCGTGAGTTTTGCCATGGGGGAGGACCGTTTCAAGGAGACATCATGGCGGGCATCATCCCATGGTCGAACAAGGCGCGGAACATCCACGCCGTCAGGCCGACCGAAAGGATCAGCAGCGGGACGTTCAGCATCAGCGTCAACGAGTTCCAGCGCTGGGTTTCGGAAAAATCGAGATGGAAGAGCAGGATGAGCTGCGCCATCACGGTCACCAGCGCGATCACGGAAATCGCCAGCAGAAGCGTCACGGACGTGGCCACATGGGTCGTGACCAGGAACAGCGACAGGCCCAGGAGTGCGAGGGATACGACATAGCCCAGCAGATACTGGGTTTCCGTGGCCTGCCTGATCTCGGGATGTTGCCAGGGCTTTCGATTATCGACCGCCATCAGATGGAGCCTCGCAGATAAACGAAGGTGAAGACGAAGGTCCAGATCAGCGTCTGGTAGAGCCAGAAGATCTTCAGATTGGCCAGCCGGTAGGTCACCAGGGCGGTGAAGCCGTTTCGCGCGACCTGTGCCAGCATCACCGCCATCCACAACAACCCGAACGCGATGTGGATCCCATGCACGATGATCAGGGTGAAGAAGATCGACAGATAGCCGCTACGCTGCGGCACCGCGCCGCCCAGCGCCAGCTTGTACAGCTCCTGCGATTCCATGACGAGAAAGCCGAGACCGATCAGCAGGGCGATGGCGACCCAGAGCATCAGGCCGCGCGGACGGTTGCGCCGGAGTTCGACCATGGCGAAGCCGTAGGCGAGCACGCTGGTGAACAGGACCACGGTCTCGATATAGGCGTAGATCGGCGAGGCGACATCGTGCGGCGACGGGCCGCCGGCGAGGCTGGTGCCGTAGCTGAGCACCTCGTAGGCCGCGAACAGGGCGGCGAAGATCAGCGAGTCGCTCAGCATGTACAGCCAGAAGCCGAGCATGCGCGTGCTCATCATGTCGTGCTCGTGGCCGCTATCGTCCCACAATTTTGCGCCGCGTGGATCGGGGCCTTGTTCGACAGCGAGGTTCATGAGGCTTGCCCTGCGGTTCGGTTGACCATGGCGGAAGGCATCAGGTCAGGAAGGCAATCCGGCGTCTCCGGTCCTGGAGCCGATCATGGCGCCCGGCATCATGCCGCCGGATCTCGGACGCGAGCGGCGGTCTGCGGCACGCTCCGTGCGCTCCACCTCCTCGGCGGTGATCGTCGTGCCCGTGCTGCCGCCGAAGGAGCGCAGGACGATGATGGCGATGACCGCCGCCATCGCGGCGATGGCGAGCCACCAGATGCGCCACACCATGGCGAAACCGAACGCCGCCGTCGCGATCCCCAGCAGCATGGGCACCATGGTGTTGAGGGGAACCTCGATGTCCTCGTACCGCTCGGGCAGGATGTCGGCGAGGCCGTTGGCCTTTCGCCAGGCCCACTCGTCCCGCGTGTTGATATGCGGGATCACCGCGAAGTTATAGGCGGGAACCGGCGAATGCGTCATCCATTCGAGGCTGCGCGTGGTCCCCCAGGCATCGATGTCGACCTGGTTCAAAGCGCGGTCACGGATGCTGACATAGATCTGGTAGACAAAGGCCGCGAAGCCCGCGCAATACATCAGGATGCCGATTTCCTCGAGGACCAGCAAAGGCTTCCAGCTCGCATAGGGAATATAGGCCATCCGGCGCGGCATGCCGTCGAGGCCGAGCCCGAACATGGGGGTGAACACCATGAAGGTGGCCGCGAAGAAGATCCAGAATATCATCCGCCCGATCGTCTCGTTGAGCTTGAAGCCGAACATCTTGGGAAACCAGAAGCTGGTGCCGGCAACCGAGGCGAACAGCGTCACCATGATCACGCAATGGAAATGGGCAACCACGAACACGCTGTTGTGGGTCATGTAGTTGATGGCCGGGATGGCCAGCATCATGCCGGTCAGGCCGCCGATCAGCTGCATGAAGATCGCGGCCGTCGCCCATAGCATCGGCGTCGTGAAGGTCAGCCGGCCGCGATACATGGTGAAGGCCCAGTTGAACACCTTCACGCCGGTCGGGATCGACACCAGCATGGTGGCGATGCTGTAGAACACGTTGACGACCGGGCCCGCGCCCATGGTGAAGAAATGATGCAGCCAGACGGTCCAGGAAATGCACCCGATGCTGACGGCCGCCACCACCATGACCGGGTAGCCGAACAGCGGCTTCTCGGAGAAGGTCGGGATGATCTCCGACATCATGCCCCAGGCCGGCAGGATGATGAAATACACCTCCGGATGTCCCCAGATCCAGAACAGGTCGGTGTAGAGCATGAAGTTGCCGCCGAACCCGGTCGTGTAGAAATGCGTGCCGGCATACCGGTCGAGCGTCAGCAGGCCGATCGCGATGCCGAGCACGGGGAAGGCCGTCAGGCCGATGACGTTGGTGGTCAGCGCCGTCCAGGTGAACATCGGCAGACGCATCCAGGTCATGCCCGGCGCGCGCATCTTGATGATGGTGGCGATGATGTTGACGGCGCCGATCGTGGTGCCGACGCTGCCGATCTGTATCGCCCAGCTCCAGTAATCGACACCGACATCGGGGCTGTACGGCATCTCCGTCAGCGGTGCGAGGCCACTCCAGCCGGCATGGCTGAAGTCGCCGACGAACAGCGAGAGCATCACCAGCCCCGCGCCGACCACCGTCATGTAGAGCCCGACCGCGTTCAGGTACGGGAAAGCCATGTCACGGGCGCCGATCTGCAGCGGCAGCAGGTAATTCATGAAGCCGGTCAGGATCGGCGTCGCGGCGAAGATCAGCATGATGGTCCCATGGGACCCGTAGATCTGGTCGAAATGGTACGGCGGCAGATAGCCATGCTCCGCACCCAGATACCCTGCCGATGCCGGTCCGGCCGCCAGCACCTGCTGGGTGCGCATCATGACCGCGTCGATGAAACCGCGGAACATCATCACGATCCCGACGATCACGTACATCACCCCGATCCGCTTGTGATCGACGCTGGTGAGCCATTCGCGCCAGAGATAGCCCCACCCGCGCAGGTAGGTGATCGCGGCCAGGATGCTCAGCGCCACCAGAACTGCGAACACGAAGGCGCCGCCGACGACGGGATTGTTGTATGGCACTTCGGATAAGGTCAGCCGTCCCAGCAAAGGGCTCCAGTGACCTTCTAGATTGACCATGCGTGGTTCCTGATCGGGGCGATGGGAAGCTTCACAGCGGCGGGGATTGCAAGAGGCCGCTCAAGGTGGCGCTGGGCCGTCCGCCCGATTCTGCTGCCGGCCTCCGGTCTGCTGCGAGGCCTTCTTCTCGGTCATGTCCGGCGGCGTCGGATAGGTCTTGCCCATCATGACATTCTGAATGACGCGCCCGAACAGCTGGTCATCCACCTCCGAGAAGTAGATCGCGCGGCCGCTCTTGTTGATGGTCGGTGTCGCGAACCGTTCGAACTCGACCTGGTCCAGATGCCTGGATGACTGCCCGACGTCATGGGTCCATTGCTCGAAGGCCGCCTGCGACACCACGCGCGTCTTGAACTGCATCCAGGAGAAACCGGGGCCGTTGAATTCCCCGGCGATGCCCTCATAAACGCCCGGCTCGTCCGCGATAAGGCCCTGGCGGGTCAACATCCCCGGCATGATGTCGATCTCGCCGGCCAGTTGCGGGATATAGAAATCATTCGAGACGGTCGCCGACGTCATGCGGAAGCGGACCGGCGTATGCGCCGGCACCACGAGTTCGTTGGCCACGGCGATATGACGGCCCCGATAGATGAACAGCCACTGCCAATCGGTCGTGACCACGTCGACATCGACGGGGGGCCTGTCATTGTCGGCATCGCGGCCGCGGGCCATGATCCCGGGCCCGAACGGGTTGACCTGAAACGTGCCCAGATAGGACATGTAGCTCAGGAAGCCCACGATCAGGAGCGGGAAGCCCCAGGACACGATTTCGACCGGCAGCGAATGCGACCAGCCGGGCGTGTAGACGCCTTTCCCGCTCGCTTTGCGATAGCGCCAGATGCACCACAGGATCAGCAGGGTGGTCGGACCGATGATCAGCATCATCGCCGCCACATCGACGACAAACCAATGCAGGCTGGCCCCGGCGACCGGTCCGCGAGGTTCAAGCACCCAGAACTGGCCGCGCGAGCAGCCGCCCAGCAGCAGCGGGGCCAGCAGCAGCGGGGCCAACAGCAGCGGCAACAGCGACTTGCCCCTGCGGGCAGCTCCGATGAAAGATCTAACCGACAAGGAGCATCTCAGTGTCCGACCTGCATGCCAGGCCCAACCAGAGGCGGGCGGGCGGCCTACCACAACTAGTTTGTTCGTGATTGTAATAACGGCTGTTGCACCGTGACGCGGCCAGCGGGAAAGCGGGCATTGGCGGCATCTTCGACCTGTGTGGCCGAAGCGAATGACGCGCCATCATTTACAGCGGTTGCCGCTTGTGTCCTGTGATGCGCATGAACGTAATTGCCGCCGAGCCCGCCGCTATGCCTGACCATGGCTCACGCGTCGTCGTGATCACCGGCGGTTCGTCGGGAATCGGACGCTGCACCGCACGGGTGTTTGCCCGGCATGGCTGGAAGGTGGGGCTGATCGCCCGTGGCCATGCGGGTCTGGCGGCGGCGGCACAGG
>CAXTCT010000188.1:0-4660 GCA_964242565.1 uncultured Acetobacteraceae bacterium
CCCCGACGCCCGGCCGGAGGTTTCGGACCAGTTCGCCGCCCACGTCGTCTGGATGGACGAGGCGCCCCTGCTGCCGGGCCGGTCGTACCTGCTCAAGCTCGGCACGCGCACGGTGAGTGCGGCGGTCAGCGTGCTCAAGCATAAGGTGGATATCAATAATTTCGAGCATCTCGCGGCCAAGGAGCTGCGGCTGAACGAGATCGGGTTGTGCAACCTGTCGCTGGCCGCACCCGTGGCGTTCGATCCCTATGCGCAGAACCGCTCGATGGGCGCCTTCATCCTGATCGACCGGCTGAGCAACCGCACCGCCGGCGCCGGCATGATCGAGTTCGGGCTGCGCCGGGCGACCAACATCCATCGGCAGGCGACCAGCGTGAGCAAGCATAGCCGCGCCAGCCTGAATGGCCAGAAGCCGGCGCTGCTCTGGTTCACCGGCCTGTCCGGATCGGGCAAATCGAGCATCTCCAACCTGGTCGAGACGGCGCTGCACGCCCAGGGCCATCGCACCTATCTGCTCGACGGCGACAACATCCGGCACGGGCTGAGCCGCGATCTCGGTTTTTCCGACGCCGACCGGGTCGAGAATATCCGCCGCGTCGGCGAGGTGTCGCGACTATTCGTCGATGCGGGCATGATCGTGCTGGCCTCGTTCATCTCTCCCTTCCGTGCCGAACGCCGCCTGGTGCGCGACATGCTCGAGGAAGGCGAGTTCATCGAGATCTTCGTCGACACCCCGCTGGCGATCTGCAAGGCACGCGATGCCAAGGGCCTCTACAAGAAGGCGATCGCCGGAGAGATACGCAACTTCACCGGCATAGACAGTCCCTACGAGGCGCCGGAACAGCCCGAGCTGGTGCTCGAGGCTGGCCACGCACCCCCGGAGTCACTGGCCGAGCGGGTGCTCGACCTGCTGCGGGTCCGCGGCATCATCGGGTCGTATCCGGCCTAGCCTGCCGCCGGATCAGGCGGTAAGGCCCGTCATCAGGGAGGAAGCGGCCGAACCGGCAGCCTGGCTGGCATATCCCGAGACCGATCCGCCCGAGACCGGCCCGCCCGATCCTGCCCCGCCCGATCCCGCATTGCCCGCGTCGGACTGCATGTTGACGAGAAACGACTGCATGCCCGACATCAGCTTGGCCGCCACGCTGTCGAAGATACCCGAGGGCGCGCTGGCCGTTGCCGTCGTGCCGGTGCCCGATTGCTTGATCGCCGAGGGAACAGCGGTGGCGCTTGCAGGGGTGGCGCTGGCGGGCGTGGCACTGGTCGGGCTGGCGCCGGTCGCGCCGTTGTTGGCCGCGGTTTCGGCCGCCCGGCTGGCTCGCAGTTGCTGCAGCAATTGCCATTGCTGGTTAGTGCCGCTGGAAACCGAATTGATCGTCGACATGGATTGCCCCCGGAATTGCCTGAACAATCTACATGTGCAACGATCATGCCACCGCCCGATCGCCCTCCGCCGAGCAGGATGACACAGGCCAGCCGGCATTTCCTGCCGGGCGCGGACAGGACCCGGCAGGAAATGCCGGAGCGTTCATGCCGGCTATGGCTGGCCGTGCTGGCTGCCCGCCTTGCCCTTGCCAGAGGCTGCCCCCGGCTTCATGATTCCCCGCGACGAAGGGTTGAACCATGGATGCGGGCCTGAGAAGCTGCACGGCCGAGGAATTCGAGGATATCGTGACGGCGCTGAAGGGCGGGGTTCCCGATGCGGCCGAGTATCAGCGTCTGACCACCCTGATGCTGGAAACGCCGCGCACGCGCGAGCTGGCCGCGATGGACCCGTTCTCGGACGCGTATCACCAGGCCGCCCTGGAGCTTTATCTGAGCCTGCGCGGACGGCCCGAAGGCGGCTATATTCCCGAGCGGGACGAGGCGCCGTCGGCTCCGGTGCCGGAGGCGCTCTGGTCCCAGCTCTCGCCCTGGGGTTTCCGCGACCCGGCCATGGTGGGCACCCATCTCTATGCCTGGGGCCACATCATGCAGCATCTGGCCATGCCGGCGGGGGGCAGCGTGCTCGAATACGGACCCGGCAGCGGCCAGCTGCTGCTGATGATGGCCCGGATGGGGTTCGCGGCATTCGGCGTGGACGTGGATGCGGTGGCCCTCGAGGGGATACGCCTGCAGGCCGAGGCAATGCGGCTGCCGGTATCGACCGAGCGCGCCCTGTTCGGCGAGGGTTTCGACGGGCAGCGTTTCGACCGCATCGTGTTCTACGAAGCCTTCCACCATTCCATCGAATTCCAGGCCCTGCTCCGCCGGTTGCGTGACCGGCTCAAGCCCGGCGGCCGCGTCATCCTCTGCGGCGAGCCGGTGGTGTTTGAAAACTTCCCCGGGATTCCCTATCCCTGGGGCCCGCGCCTCGACGCCCTGTCGGTCTTCTGCATACGCCGCTTCGGCTGGATGGAGCTGGGCTTCACCCATTCCTTCCTGACGGAAGCCGTGCGGCGCGCGGGCTGGAAGATCGCCTTCCACCCCTTCCCCGATTGCGGACGCGCGCAACTCTATGTGCTCGAGCCGGCCGATGCCCCGCCGCCGGCCGGGGTTGCCTTGCCGCCGCCGGCGGAACGCCAGGAGGTCCATCCGAGTGCGCTTGTCGCACAGCTCCGCGCGGAACTGGCGGCGATGCGGGCCTCCACCTCGTGGCGGGTGACCCGTCCGCTGCGCCTCGCGGGCGGGCTGCTGGAGCGCCGGCGGTCCCGTCCGGGCGGGTAGCCAGGCTTGCTCCGGCCGCTCAGGGAGACATCGGGATCAGGCCGGTCCGGTCCAGCCGGACGCCGGACAGGGGAGGATGGGCCGGCCAGGGCGTGACCATCACCCGTCGGATGACGTGATCGCGTCCGGGCGCGCAACGGTTGGACGCCTCGAACAGGATATGCCAGGTCGTGGCGGAGACGCAGAAATCATGCCGCCCGGCCCGCTTCATCGCATCGAGAAGCTCGACCGTCTCGATCCACACCGGAACCCAGGCGGCGGCGGACCGGTCCAGCACCAGTTCGGTCCGGTCCGCAGCGGCCGGCGCGGGCGCGGCGAGCAGCCGGGCCACCGTTCGTTGCCAGGCGAGGTTCTGCGCGACATCCATGGCCAGCGTGGGCTGCACGCCGAGCAGGACGCGCATGGACAACGCGCCCAGCGCCGCGCATGGCAGCATCCGCCATCGCCGCTTCGGCCCGGCCGCACCTGCGGCATGGAACAGGGCGGCCACCAGGGCGGTGCCGGCGAAGGGCGCGAGCCATAACAGCAGATAGCGGTGCAGGCTGTCGTCGACTTCCCGCCAGGAATACCAGAAGCCCGGCAGCGCCGCCGCAAACAGCACCACAAGCCCGGCGGCACGAAGATCATCCCGAGGAGCCACGAACGCCGCAGGCGGGCGGCCGGTCCTGCGCCGGCCGTCGGGAAGCAGGAACAACAGCAGCCAGATCCCGCCCGCGGGGATGAACACGGCCTCGTAGCGCCATGCCGCGATGACCGACTGCGGCGGCAGCGAACCGATGAAGGCCCGATACCGGCCGAACTCGCCCGGCCAGTGCCGCAGCGTATGAAGCAGGATCGGCAGCGCGTACAGGACCGCGATCCCGGCGCTGAGCAGCAGCGGAACCCGGTGAAGCCGCGTCCAGGCGCGTGCTGCGGGAAGCATCCTGTTGTTCAGCCGCCCGGTGAGCAGCGCGAGCAGCAGCGCCGTGCCGAGCATGACCGGCACGATGCCCAGGAAGCTGGCATGGCCATGGATCATCTGCGCGCACCCAAGCGCCAGCAGGGGAAGCCAGCTCGGACCGCGCAGCATCAGCCCGGCGAGCCCGGTCGCGGCCAGCAGCGACGCGGCGACGGTGGCATAGGGGGTCCAGGGCTGGATGAAGAGGTTGAGCGGGGCGACCGGCGCCAGGATCGTCGCGGCGATGACGAGCGTTGCCAGCAGGGCCAGGCTCACCCGCCCCGTCACCAGCAGCCAGAGGCGGCAGCTGAGCGCGAGCGCCACCGCATGCGTCAGGGAGATCGCGAAGATCTGGGCGCCGAAATACGACCTGAACCACCCCGTCCAGTCATGGAGGATCTCGCCCGCCGCCGCCACGAAGATGAACCACGGCCCCGGATGGTAGAAACCGAACCGGCTGTAGTTGCCATGCAGCAAATGCAGATGCTTGGCGTCGATGACCAGAAGATCGTCCGCGGCATTGTCCCCAACGGGAAGCATGAACCGGTCGAACAGCAACTGGCGTTCGGCCGCGAGCAGGTAGCCGACGCAGGCGGCGAACAGCAGCACCGGGACGAGCCAGGACCACAGGGTGGTGACAGGCGGTTCCTGTCGCCCCGTGTCCGTCGATGCAGCGACCGCCCGGTCTCCGGGATCGCGGATCAATGGGTGCGGTCCAGACCCGATCGGCTACTCCGCCGCCGCCAGCAGGGTGCCGTCCGCACGGTCCAGCACCAGATGGCGCTTGTGGAAGGCGGCAACCGTGGGGTTGTGCGCGATCGAGACGATGGTGGTGCCGGGCAGGCGCCGCTTGAGCGCGGCATACATCCTCCCCTCGGCCTCGGGATCCAGGCTGGCCGTCGCCTCGTCGAGGAACAGCCAGTCGGGCCGGACCACCAGCGCCCGGGCGATCGCGAGACGCTGCTGCTCGCCGCCCGACAGGCGCAGCGCCCAGTTCTCGCCGGCATCGTCGAGCCG
>CAXTCT010000189.1:0-4657 GCA_964242565.1 uncultured Acetobacteraceae bacterium
GTCGGAGATCTCGGTCGCCCGCGGCACCGCGATCTCGGCGCGCACCACCAGCAGCTCGTCGCGCATGACCTCGAGCCGGCGCGGCCGGCTGACGATGATCTCGAGCAGCTCGTTGATGCGGGTGGCGACCTCGTCGAGCTCGTTCTGGATCTTCTCGCGCTCCAGGCCGGTCAGGCGCTGCAGCCGCAATTCGAGGATGCCGCGCGCCTGCGCCTCCGTCAGATGCACCCGGCCATCGACGACGACATTGCCCTCGTCATGGATCAGCGCCAGCAGGGGCGCCACGTCCGCCGCGTCCCAGTCGCGACGCATCAGCTCGGCGCGCGCCGTGGCGGCGTCCGGGACCGAGCGGATCAGCGCGATCACCGCATCGATGTTCGACACCGCGATGACCAGCCCGACCAGCAGATGCGCGCGCTCGCGCGCGCGGGTCAGGTCGAAGCGCGCCCGGCGCAGGATGACCTCCTCGCGGAAGGCGATGAAGGCGACCAGCGCCGTGCGGATGCCCATCAGCTGCGGCTGGCCGCCATTCAGGGCAACCATGTTGACGCCGAAACTCGTCTGCAGCTGCGTGAAGCGGAAGAGCTGGTTGAGCACCACCTCGGGCGTCGCGTCGCGCTTGATCTCGATGACGATGCGCATGCCGGAACGGTCGCTCTCGTCGCGTATGTCCGAGATGCCTTCCACCTGCTTGGCCCGCACCAGATCGGCGATACGCTCCTGCAGGGTGGATTTATTCACCTGATACGGGATCTCGGTGATGATGATCGCGCGGCGGTCGCGCCGGATATCCTCGAACGAGGCGCGGGCCCGGACCAGGATCGACCCGCGTCCGGTCTCGAACGCCGAGCGGATGCCGGCCCGCCCCAGGATGATGCCTCCGGTCGGAAAGTCCGGCCCCGGGATGATCGCCATCAGCGCGTCGATGCCGATGTCGGGATCGGCGATCATCGCCAGCGTCGCGTCGATGATCTCGCCCGGGTTGTGCGGCGGGATGTTGGTGGCCATGCCGACCGCGATGCCGGCCGCCCCGTTGACCAGCAGGTTCGGATAGGCCGCCGGCAGAACCTTCGGCTCGACCTCGCTCTCGTCGTAGTTGGGCTGGAAATCGACGGTGTCGCGGTCGATGTCGTCGAGCAGGAACATCGCCGCGCGTGCCAGCCGGGCCTCGGTGTAGCGCATCGCCGCCGGCGAATCGCCATCGACGGAACCGAAATTGCCCTGCCCGTCGATCAGCTTGACCCGCATCGACCAGGCTTGCGCCATGCGCACCATGGCGTCGTAGATCGAGGCATCGCCGTGCGGATGGAACTTTCCCATCACGTCGCCGACAGCGCGCGCCGACTTGCGGTAGGGCTTTTCGGGGGTGAAGCCGCTTTCGCGCATCGAATGCAGGATGCGGCGATGCACCGGCTTCAACCCGTCCCGCACATCGGGCAGGGCGCGGCTGACGATGACCGACATCGCATAGGCGAGATAGGAGGATTGCATCTCCTCCTCGATCGTCACCGGCTGCATGTCGGGGGGCGCGTCGGGGGGCAGCGGAGGCGCCGGAGGCTCGGGTATGTCGCTCAAATCAATTCCGTTGTCGGCGCGAATCCGGCCGCGATGAAGACAGCCGGGCCGGAATCGCAAGGCAGAAGGCCGGGCAGACCGCTGTCGCCCGTCGCTCCGCCTTGTATCACGAGTTCAGCCGGAAGCGGAAATCGCCGTCCGGGGGCGGCCCGGTAGCTGCCCCGGGGCGTTCAGAACGGGATTTCGTCGTCGAGGTCGCTGCCGCCCGGCGCGTCCCAGCCGCCGGACGGGCCTGCCGGCGGGCCGCCGCGCCCACCGCCGCCCATGCCGCCGCCCATGCCGCCGCCGGAGCCGCCACGCGCCGGCCCGCTGACCTGACGCGCGTACGCCGACCCGCCGCCATAGCCGCCGCCTTCTTCCTCGCCGCCGCGGTTATTGTCGATCAGGGTCAGCTCGCCGCGGAACCGGTCGATCACCACCTCGGTGGTGAATTTCTCCTGGCCCGACTGGTCAGTCCATTTGCGGGTCTGCAGCGAACCCTCGACATAGACCTTGCGTCCCTTCTTGAGGAACCGTTCGGCCACGTCGGCGATGCGCTCGTTGAACACCACGACCCGGTGCCACTCGGTCTTTTCCTTGCGCTCGCCCGACGCCTTGTCGTTCCAGCTCTCGCTGGTCGCCAGGGTGAAGGTGACGATCTTGGACCCGTTCTGTGCATTCCGCACCTCCGGGTCCTTACCCAGATTTCCAATCAGGATCACCTTGTTGACGCTACCGGCCATCGTCACTTCCCGTCTTCGCTTGTAACTGGTGTCCCAAAGGCTACGCCCCCAGGGTATCGGATCAAATCAGAACATAGTATGAACGAAAACTCGTCGAAAGGGAACCGGCCGCAATGGCTCGAGCGATGGCGCCGCCGATAGCACAATCGATAGCACAATCAATACGGGTCAGGGGCGCACGCGAACACAACCTCAAGAATATCGACGTCGACATTCCCCGCGATGCCCTCACCGTCGTCACCGGCCTGTCCGGATCGGGCAAATCCTCGCTCGCCTTCGACACGATCTATGCCGAGGGCCAGCGCCGCTACGTCGAGAGCCTGTCGGCCTATGCGCGCCAGTTCCTCGAGCTGATGGGCAAGCCGGACGTCGATTCGATCGAGGGGCTTTCGCCGGCCATCTCGATCGAGCAGAAGACCACCAGCCGCAACCCGCGCTCCACCGTCGGCACCATCACCGAGGTGCATGACTATATGCGCCTGCTCTGGGCCCGCGCCGGTGTCCCCTATTCGCCCGCGACCGGCCTGCCGATCGAGGCGCAGACCGTCAGCCAGATGGTCGACCGCGTCATGGCGATGCCCGAGGGCACCCGGCTGCTGCTGCTGGCCCCGGTCATCCGCGACCGCAAGGGCGAATACCGCAAGGAGCTGGCCGACCTGCAGCGGCGCGGCTTCACCCGGGTCAAGGTGGACGGCGTCCTGCACGACATCGCCGACGTCCCGAACCTCAACCGCAAGCTCAAGCACACGCTGGAGGCGGTGGTCGACCGCGTCGTCGTCAAGGACGGCATCCAGTCCCGCCTGGCCGACAGCTTCGAGACGGCACTCGCCCTGTCCGACGGCATCGTCTATTCGGAAACCGCCCCCCGTAGCGACAGCCGTGGCGAAGGCGACGCCTCGGAGCCCGTGCGCACCGTGTTCTCGTCGAAATTCGCCTGCCCCGTCAGCGGCTTCACGCTCGAGGAGATCGAGCCCAGGCTGTTCAGCTTCAATGCCCCGCAAGGCGCCTGCCCGGCCTGCGACGGCATCGGCACGGAAAGCTTCTTCGACCCGCTTCTGGTGGTGCCCGACGAGACGCTGAGCCTGTCGCGCGGCGCCATAGCACCGTGGAACGGCGCCCACAGCCCCTATTACGACCAGACCCTGCAAAGCCTGGCCCGCCATTTCAAGGCAAGCATGACCCACATGTGGCACGACCTGCCGGACGCCTTCCAGGACGCGATCCTCCATGGCACCGCCAGCGAGGTCGAGTTCACCTACAAGGACGACCGGCGCGCCTACAAGGTGACCAAGTCCTTCGAGGGCGTGCTGAAAAACCTGCGCCGACGCATGGCCGAGACCGACAGCGCCTGGGTGCGCGAGGAGCTGTCGCGCTACCAGGCCGAGAAGCCCTGCGCCACCTGTCATGGCGCCCGCCTGCGTCCCGAGGCGCTGTCGGTCAAGATCGACGGCTGCACCATCGCGCAGGCCTCCGAACTGCCGATCCGGCGCGCACTCGACTGGTTTTCCGGCGTCGAGGCCAGCCTCACTCCCCAGCGCGCCGAGATCGCCCGTCGCATCCTGCGCGAGATACGCGAGCGGCTGCGCTTTCTCGACGATGTCGGCCTCGACTACCTCACCCTTTCGCGCGGCTCGGCCACCCTGTCCGGCGGCGAAAGCCAGCGCATCCGGCTCGCCAGCCAGATCGGCTCGGGCCTCACCGGCGTGCTGTATGTGCTCGACGAACCCTCGATCGGCCTGCATCAGCGCGACAATGAGCGCCTGCTCGGCACGCTGGCCAGGCTCAAGCGGCTCGGCAACACCCTGCTCGTCGTCGAGCATGACGAGGAGGCCATACGCGCCGCGGACCATCTCATCGACATGGGGCCGGCCGCCGGCATGAATGGCGGCCATGTCATCGCCGAGGGCACTCCCGACGAGGTCGCCCGCCATCCCGACAGCCTCACCGGCGCCTATCTCTCCGGCCGCAAGCGCATCGACATCCCCGCCAGGCGGCGCCCGATCGACCCCGAACGCGTGGTCAGCGTGATCGGCGCCACCGGCAACAACCTCAAGAATGTCACCGCGCATTTCCCGCTCGGCAGCTTCACCTGCATCACCGGCGTCTCCGGCGGCGGCAAATCCACCCTGGTGATCGACACGCTCTACAAGGCGCTTTCCCGCCGCCTGATGGGCTCCGGCCAGGTGCCGTCCCCGCATGAGCGGATCGAGGGGATCGAGCGGCTCGACAAGATCATCGACATCGACCAGTCCCCGATCGGCCGCACCCCGCGCTCGAACCCGGCCACCTACACCGACCTGTTCGCCCCGATACGCGACTGGTTCGCCGAGCTGCCGGAAAGCCGCGCCCGCGGCTACAAG
>CAXTCT010000190.1:0-4638 GCA_964242565.1 uncultured Acetobacteraceae bacterium
CATGCGTGCCCATGGGGTGCCGGAACTGGCCGCCCATCTGCGCGGCGAGCGGGGGCTGGAGGAGGCTGCGGCGGCCGCCATTCTCGCTCAGGGACGCTATACCAAGCGCCAGGCAACCTGGTTCGCGCATCATGAACTCGCGCCACCGGAACGCACCGAAATAATCACCACGCGCATAGCTGATATGACGCAAGATATGAAAAGCAAAGAGCATAAAATCTTGTCGTTTATTCAAAGTCGCGTTGACTTCACCCATCCGGGTCGGCCATAAGGCGCCCACCTTGCGCGACCGGCAGCTGGACAGCCGCGCCAAGAGGAGCAGGACATGAACGCGACCATCGAGTTGAAGGACGAGCAGGGCCACAGCCAGAGCCAGAGTGTCGAAGCACCAGGGCTCAATGGCGCGGAGGTGCTGCTGCGTGTCCTCCAGGAGCAGGGCGTCGAGACCGTGTTCGGCTATCCCGGCGGCGCGGTGCTGCCGATCTACGACGCGCTGTTCAAGCAGAACTCGATCCGCCATATTCTTGTCCGTCACGAGCAGGCCGCCGTGCATGCCGCCGAGGGCTATGCGCGCTCCACCGGCCGCGTCGGCGTGGTGCTGGTCACCAGCGGCCCCGGGGCGACCAATGCGGTCACCGGACTGGTCGATGCCCTGATGGACAGCATTCCGCTGGTGTGCCTGACCGGGCAGGTGCCGACGCACATGATCGGCAACGATGCCTTCCAGGAGGCCGACACCACCGGCATCACCCGGCCGGCGACGAAGCATAACTATCTGGTCAAGCGTGCCGCCGACCTGGCGACCACGGTGCATGAGGCCTTCTACGTGGCCCGCAACGGACGGCCCGGCCCGGTGGTGGTCGATCTGCCAAAGGACATCATGGTCGGCCCGGCGGCCTATGTCGCGGCTTCGGCCGCACCGCATCGTTCCTATCGTCCGGTCACCGAGCCACGCATGGAAGCGGTCCGCGAAGCCGTGGCGCTGATGAAGCGCGCGCGGCGTCCGCTGTTCTATACCGGCGGCGGCGTGATCAATTCGGGTCCCGCGGCGTGCGAGGCGCTGGCGCGGCTGGTGCGGCTGACCGGTCACCCCTGCACCTCGACCCTGATGGGTTTGGGCGCCTATCCGACCACTGACCCGCAATTCCTCGGCATGCTCGGTATGCACGGCACCTTCGAGGCCAACATGGCGATGCATGGCTGTGACGTGCTGGTCAATATCGGCGCCCGCTTCGATGATCGTGTCACCGGGCGGCTGGATGCCTTCTCGCCGGGCTCGAAGAAAATCCACATCGACATCGACCCCTCGTCGGTGAACAAGATCGTGCCGGTCGACGTGGCCGTGATCGGCGATGCCGGCCGCGCCATCGAGATGATGATCGAGGCCTGGCACGCCGACCTCGCCATACCGGAGCGCGAAAGCCGGGCGACGCGCGAAAGCCTGGCGGCCTGGTGGCGCCAGCTCGATGCCTGGCGCGGGATCGACAGCCTGCGCTACGATCAGGACCCTTCGCCGTCGGCGATCATCAAGCCCCAGCATGCGATCCGCCGCTTGCGCGATCTGGCGCTGGAAACCGGGCGCGACATCTTCGTCACCACCGAGGTCGGGCAGCACCAGATGTGGGCGGCCCAGCATTTCTCGTTCGACAAGCCCAATCGCTGGATGACCAGCGGCGGCCTCGGCACGATGGGCTACGGCCTGCCGGCGGCGGTAGGCACCCAGGTCGGCAATCCGGACGCGCTCGTGATCGACATCGCCGGCGAGGCTAGCACCTTGATGAATATCCAGGAGCTCGGCACGATCTGCCAGTATCGCCTGCCGGTGAAGTTATTCATCCTGAACAACCGCTACATGGGCATGGTGCGGCAATGGCAGGAATTGCTGCATGGCAGCCGCTATTCCGAAAGCTACAGCGACGCGCTGCCCGACTTCGTCAAGCTGGCCGAAAGCTTCCACGGCACCGGGATGCGGGCGACCAGGCTCGGCGAACTCGACGACGTGATCCGGGCGATGCTCGCCCATGACGGCCCGGTGATCGCGGATATCTGTGTCGACGAGGGTGAGAATGTGTTCCCGATGATCCCGTCGGGAGCGGCCCATAACGAGATGATCCTCGGTCCGGATCAGACTGTCCGCGCCGCGCGCATCACCGATGAAGGCCTCATGCTGGTCTGAGCCGGCCCGATGGCGGCTGGTTGGAAATATCATGGCGACGAATGACGATACCCAGACCACCGCGGTCATTTCCGTGCTGGTCGAGAATGAGAGCGGCGCGCTGGCACGGGTGATCGGCCTGTTCTCGGGGCGCGGCTACAATATCGAGAGCCTGACCGTGGCGCCGGTCGAGGATGGGCGCCACCGCTCGCGGATCAACATCGTCACCTCCGGCACGCCGATGGTGATCGAGCAGATCAAGGCCCTGCTGGACCGGCTGGTGCCGGTGCACCGGGTCAGCGACTTGACCAAGGAAGGTCCGCACGTCGCGCGCGAGATGGCGCTGATCAAGGTGGTCTCGACCGGGGAGTTGCGTTCCGAGGCGTTGCGCATCGCCGACGCGTTCCGGGCGCGTGCCGTCGACACCACCATGGGCAGCTTCGTGTTCGAGCTGACCGGAGCTACCGAAAAGCTCGACGCCTTCATCGAGCTGATGCGTCCGCTGGGACTGGTCGAGGTGTCGCGCACGGGCGTCGCCGCGATCGCCCGCGGGCCGCGCACCATCTGACATCATCACCAGACAGGAAGAATACCATGCGCGTCTATTATGACAGCGATGCCGACGTGAACCTGATCAAGTCCAAGAAGGTCGCGGTGATCGGCTTCGGCAGCCAGGGCCACGCCCATGCCAACAACCTCAAGGACAGCGGCGTCACCCAGCTCGTCATCGGATTGCGTCCGGGCTCGGCCGGGATCGCCAAGGCGGAGGCCGCCGGCCACAAGGTGATGAGCCCGTCCGAGGCCGCGGCCTGGGCCGACGTCGTCATGGTGCTGACGCCCGACGAGCTGCAGGGCGACCTGTATGCCGAGCATCTGGCAGGCAATCTCAGGCCGGGTGCGGCCATTGCCTTCGCGCACGGCCTTGCGATCCATTTCCGTGTGATCGAGCCGCGTCCGGACCTCGATGTGTTCATGATCGCGCCGAAAGGTCCCGGCCACACGGTGCGTTCGGAATATCAGCGCGGCGGCGGCGTGCCCTGCCTGGTCGCGGTGGCGCAGGACCCCTCCGGCAACGCGCTCGACATCGCGCTTTCCTACGCCAGCGCCATCGGCGGCGGCCGTGCCGGCATCATCGAGACCAGCTTCCGCGAGGAATGCGAGACCGATTTGTTCGGCGAGCAGGCGGTGTTGTGCGGCGGCCTGGTCGAGTTGATCCGGGCCGGTTTCGAGGTGCTGGTCGAAGCGGGCTATGCTCCCGAGATGGCCTATTTCGAGTGCCTGCACGAGGTCAAGCTGATCGTAGACCTGATCTATGAAGGCGGCATCGCGAACATGAATTATTCGATCAGCAACACCGCCGAATATGGCGAATACGTCACCGGGCCGCGCATCGTGACCGCGGAGACCAAGGCCGAGATGAAGCGGGTGCTGAACGACATCCAGACCGGCAGTTTCACCCGCAACTGGCTGCTCGAGAACAAGGTCGGCCAGGTCGGCTTCAAGGCCACGCGCGCTCGCGTCAATGACCACCAGATCGAGCAGGTAGGCGAGAGGCTGCGCGCGATGATGCCGTGGATCGGCAAGAACGCCCTCGTCGACAAGACCCGGAACTGATCCACACAAGGCGGGGGCGTGTCCGGTCCGACCGGGATGCCCGCCTCGGTGGGATCGCTCAGGCGGCGGAGTTGGTCGAGCGCCTGCTCGTGTCCCAATCCGAACTGCGCGGCTGGACGTGATCGTCCTTTATCTCCGCGACGTTGCTCTGCCTGACGATCTGAAAGCCGGCACGCCGCAGCGAGCGGATCGCGAGCAGGTCCAGCGCCGGCACCGCGTCGCGGATGTCGCTGAGATCGTCGTTGTTGAGGTTGCTTGTCAGGTTCGAGGTCATCGGAAGTCTCTCTTTTCATGCGCCGGAGCGCTCCGGGTCTCAGGCGCTCGTCTCGAAGGATGCATCCAGGCCGGGCGAAGTCATCCGGCCCGCCCTTCAACTCAACGTCAGTATCGTCCCGGCGTTGCGCCCATGCCGCTACGCAATCGGGCCAGTTTGCTCATCCGAATGGTCATGAAGAGCTGCTGATGCCCGTGGATGGATCAGCCGATCGGTCAAGTTCAGCATAGTAGCGCTCGAAGACGGCCTTCATGGCCTGCATGTCATGGAGATCACGTTTGCGCGGCCTCGGCCTCAGAGGCCGGTCAGCGCCGCCTGCAGGCGACGCCATTCGGGTTCGGATCCGGGCAACCCGAATCGGAGCAGGCCGGGATCATGGACGAAGCGGCGGGTCAGGATTCCCGACCGGCCGAGTGCGACGAACATCGATTGGGCATGACCGCCCGTGAACAAACGGAACAGCCTGGTTCCACCCGCGTCGTCGAAGCCCGCGCCGGTGACCATCGCTCGCAGCCGATGGCAGTCCTCTTGCAGCTGCCGCGCCGTCGCCTCCCGCCAGGCGGCATCGGCGAGGGCGGCCTGGCCGATCTCGATC
>CAXTCT010000191.1:0-4632 GCA_964242565.1 uncultured Acetobacteraceae bacterium
CTGGCCGCCGCCGCCGCCATTCCCGCGACGACCGCCGCCGCCGCCGAGCACCGGCGCACGCATCGTCGAGGTGCGGGCCGCTTCGGAATGATGCGGGTGATCGGAGAATACCGGGATGGTCTGGTCGATTTCGCGCTCGATATCACGCAGCCAGGCGCGCTGCTCGGCATCGCAGAGCGAGACCGCCCAGCCCTCGGCGCCGGCCCGCGCGGTGCGGCCGATGCGATGGACATAGGTCTCCGGCACGTTCGGCAGGTCATAGTTGAACACGTGGCTGATGTCGTCGACATCGATGCCGCGCGCGGCGATATCGGTGGCAACCAGCACCTTGATCGCGCCGGAACGGAAGCCGGCCATCGCCCGTTCGCGGGCACCCTGGGACTTGTTGCCGTGGATCGCCTCGGCCGAAATGCCGGCCTTGACCAGGAATTCGACCACCTTGTTGGCCTCATGCTTCATCAGCGTGAACACCATGGCGCGGACGACCTTGGGCGATTGCAGCAGCATCAGTGTCGCCGCCTTCTTGTTGCCCTCGTCGACGAACATCACCGCCTGGCGGATCCGCTCGACCGTGGTCGAGGGCGGAGTGACCTCCACCGTGGCAGGATCGCGCAGCAGGCCGCCGGCGAGTTCGGAGATCGTCCTTGGCATGGTCGCCGAGAAGAGCAGCGTTTGACGCTCCTTCGGCAGCATCGAGACGACGCGGCGGATGTCGCGCACGAAGCCCATGTCGAGCATGCGGTCGGCTTCGTCGAGCACCAGCACCTCGACGGCGGACAGGTCGATATGACCCTGCCCGATGAGGTCGAGCAGGCGGCCGGGTGCCGCGACCAGAACATCCACGCCGCGCCGCATCGCGTCGACCTGACGGCCCTGGCCGACGCCGCCGAACACCACCGTATGCGACAGGCGGATGTGGCGGGCGTAGGTCGCGAAGCTGACATCGATCTGGCTCGCCAGTTCACGCGTCGGCGCCAGCACCAGGACGCGCGCGCCGCGCGGGGGTGCGGGATGGCGGTGGGTGGATAGCCGGTGCAGGATCGGCAGCGCGAAGGCGGCGGTCTTGCCGGTGCCGGTCTGGGCCAGCCCCAGCAGGTCTCGGCCGTGCATCAGGTGGGGAATGGCGCCGGCCTGGATCGGCGTCGGCGTGGTGTAGCCTTCTTCGGCGAGGGCACGCAGCAGGGGCTCGGAGAGTTTGAGATCGGCAAAACTTGTCATTCGGGGCGCCTCCTGGCGCCAAGGTCAGGCGTGGGCTGTCGGTCGAGCGGGCTGCTCGGCGGAAACCCAGGCCCGGATGGGTCGTGGAAGGAAAGAGAGAAACAGGGAAGGCAGATAGTCATCCGCCAGCTTGTTGCGCACGGACCGACCCCAAAGGATTCGGCCACCGGGTCTTGGAAAGGCTGTGCGCGTCGTTCCCTGCGGCAATTCCCCGTCCGCGCCAGGAAAGCCCTCTCTAGGGGACAGAGTGGCACGCGCGGCGCACCGAGGCCGTATCTAGCGACGACGCGGGTGAAAATCAAGCATTCTCATCGAGCTGTCGTGTAGAACGATCTCAAGCGACGCGGTGGGTGGCCTGCATGATCTTTGTCGTAGGCGGCTTTACTGCCGTTGCCGGGATTGTTGCAGGGGCACGCGCGGGTTTTATGAGGGACGCCAGCTGTCCGGCCAGGAATTCGGCCTGCTGCCGTATATCCGGCACCGCCGTCATCTCCCAGAAGGTGCCTTTGGTGACAGGACCGACCGCGAACAGCCGGCGCGAGATAGAGCCGCCGCGGCCGAGCAGGGCGCAGTTGCCGGTCACGTCCAGCCCCAGGCAGAGCCGGTCGGGGCGGACCATCCCGTTGGCCAGAAGCGAGCGCACCAGCGGGTCGCGTATGCGGCTGTAATCGGCATCGGGACCGGCGCAGTTGACCACGCGGCCGGCGGTGACGCAGGCGAGTTCGTCCGCAAATCGCGGTCGAAAAAGAATATCCGCCAACCCGTCCGCGCGCAGCCGGTACTCGCGTATCCGCCCGGCGCGGATGCGAAGCTGGCCGCTGTCGCGCGCAGCCCCGATGCGGTCGGCGACCGGGCCCGCGACGCGATGGCGATGTACATCCCACCAGGGCCGCAAGTGTCGCAGGAAGCGTGCCCGGTCCTTGTAGCTCATCGCTTGCCATAGCTCGGTGGTGATCGGCCGCAACTCGTCGATCACCGCATGCCAGCTGCCGCCGGCGTCGTGGCTGCGCTGGCTGCCCTCGCGCAGGACACGGGCAAGCTCGTTGACCTGGGTCGGGAAGGAATCCGCCTCGGGCAGGACCACGCCCGGGGCGCCCCCGGCATGACGATGCGGCAACAGCCCGCGACGCGAGAGCGCCGTGATCGGGCCGCGATGGCCCTGGTCCAGCAGCGAGATCACCGTGTCGATGGTGGTCAGCCCGGTGCCGATCAGCAATACGGGCAGGTCCGGATCGAGATCGGTCAGGGTATCGGGCGCCCAGGGATCGGCGCGATACAGGGGGGTGTCGTAGAATGAGAGGTCGGCGACCGGCGGCGGCGCGGGCGGAAAATTGCCGATCGCCAGGACCGCGCGATCGACCTCGATGGTGCGGTTGCGATCGAGCGTGAGGATAAGGCCGCCGCCGCTGGCCGCGATGTCGGTCACGTCGCCACGCACCAGCTCGAGCTGGTCGCCACGCTCGACGGATTTCATCTCCAGATTGAGCAGCTGGCGGATGTAGCGGCCGAACATGCGCCGCGGGACGAAACTGGTGGGCGCGGCATCGAGGCCGCATAATTCCTCCTCCGGCAGGCTTTGCAGCCATTTCAGGAAATCGCCGGGGCGGGAATGAAAGGCGCTCATCTTGCCGGCCGGCACGTTGAGCAGATGCGAGGAATTGCCGGTCGAGTAGGCCGGACCACGGCCGAATTGCGCATTGCGCTCGATCAGCACGACACGGGTTTGCGGCGGCACGCGCTGCAGCAGATGCAGGGCCAGCAGGGTCCCGCTGAAGCCCGCACCCACGATCGCAATGCCTGGCGCCGAAGCTGGCGAGGCCGTGGAGGCGAGACCAAGATCCGGGCCGCTCATGCCGGACGGCAGGCGCAATGGATGATGGTCACCATGATCCTGGTCTCCTGTTCACAGCGGCAAGGCCGGCGACGCTCCGCCGCCCCGGTCCGGCATGGTGAAATCCGAGTTTCGCCGATCCGGTCTCATTAACTGCCCACAGAAGCAGCCGGCGAGCGCAGGGTAAAGTTAAAACCGCCCTCCTTATCTGGGTGGCTGCCTGAACTCCTCAAGGTCAGGCGTCCGCATCGATCTCGTCACGGATGGCATCCAGGGGATATTCCGATACCTCGCGCAGCAGGGACAGCAGCCGCTCGCTGACATGCTCCACGACCAGGCGGCCCTTCGCCGCGGTGGCAAGGCTGGCGTCGCCGCAGGCGCCGGCGGGATGGAGATCCTGGGTCTGCCAGCCGAAGCCGATGCGGCCCTCGGCGGTCAGGAAGCCGAAGCGTGCCTGCATCGCCACCGTCCAGGGCTCGAAGTTGCGGGCCTTGTCCATGTCGACCAGATCGGGACGCAGATGCAGCATCACCGAGGTCTCGACGTCGCCGCCGTGGATGCCGTGGGTGAGTTCGTGGGCCGGGAACATCCCGTCCGGCAGCCCGAGGCGCGGCCAGGATACATTCACCACGAACAGCTTGTGCCGGATCCGCAGGGTGCGCGCGACGATATCGAGCACCTGGGGGTTGCCGCCATGCGAGTTGAACAGCACGATCCGGCGCAGGCCGGCACGCTGTACGCTCTCCCCAAGCTGGATCAGGACCTGTGTGAGGGTCTCGGCCGAGAGGGTCAACGTGCCTGGAAAGGCGAGATGCTCATCGCTCTTGCCGACCGCCTGCATCGGCAGGGCCAGCACCTCGAGATCGTCGGGCACCCGAGACAGGGCGTGACGCAGGATGCCATCGTTGATGCAGGCATCGACCTGCACCGGCAGATGCGGGCCATGCTGTTCGATGGCGGCCACCGGCAGCACGGCTACCGCATTGGGACCATCGAGGGCCGCAAAATCCGGCCAGCTCAGCTCCTGCCAGAAACGGCCGCTCATCCGCCGAAGCCCGCCCCGCCGCTCGCCAACCGCTCGTAGAGTTCGAGCAGCAGCGGCGACAGCACATACTGGATCAGCAGCAGCACCACGAGCGGCGAGAGATCCATGTTGCCGAAATTCGGCAGGATGCGCCGAACCGGCGCCAGCACCGGATCGGTGAGGCGGGTAAGGAAGTTGCCGACGTTCCAGACCATGCGGTTGCGGGTGTCGAGCACCCCGAAGGCGAACAACATGCTGAACACGCAAGACAGGATGAGCGCCCAGGAAAAAAGCTTGATCAGCAGGAAGACCAGCTGAAAGAGATTGGCCAAAAGCACGCCGATGCGCCTCCTTGAACTGTGGCGGAAGCTAGCGAGGCGATGCGGGGTGCGCAATGTAGGGATCAGGACCGGTCGGCTCGGAGCACGCCGATCCGCCCTTGACTCAGCCTCCGCCTTGGCTACCTTCCGCCGCCGGCAAGGCGGGGCTGTAGCTCAGTTGGTAGAGCGCCTCGTTCGCAATGAGGAGGTCAGGGGTTCGATTCCCCTCAGCTCCACCA
>CAXTCT010000192.1:0-4625 GCA_964242565.1 uncultured Acetobacteraceae bacterium
ACGGGCGCTTCGAGGGCCGCATCCGCTCGACCTCCTTCAACGTCCAAGGCTTCCGCGTCGCCGTGAACACCGCGACCGGCCATGTGCGGATCCTGCGCAGCGTGCATGCCGCCGACGCCGGCCTGCTGCTCGACCAGGCGCAATGCACCGGACAGGTGGAGGGCGGCGTCGCGCAGGCGATCGGCAGCGCGCTGATGGAGCAGATCCTGATCGACGGCGATGGCCGGATCTCGAACCCGTCATTCCGGTCCTACCACGTGCCGCGCATGGCCGACCTGCCGCGGACGGAAGTCTGGTTCGCCGAAACCCATGACCCGTACGGGCCGTTCGGCGCGAAGTCGATGAGCGAGAGCCCGTACAACCCGGTCGCGGCGGCCCTTGCCAATGCGATCCACGACGCGACCGGCCTGCGCCTGCGCGCGACGCCGTTCCGGGCCGACATCGTCCAGCGGGCACTCGCCACGGAAGGGGCGGACCTGGCTAGAGACGAATCGGCCGCCTCGGCAGATAATCCAGGCTGAAGGCGCGCCGCCAGTCGGTCGCGGCCGGGATCAGGCCGAACCGGACCATGAAGGCGTAGGTGGCCTGCCAGCGCGCCTCGGTCATGGTCCCGATGCCGCCATGCAATGCGTCGCCGCCGGTGCATACCAGGCTCGAGCGGATCACGCCCAGCGCGCAGCCGATATCCTCGTCGTCGAGGGCGGAATTCTCGCGCCGGATGATCCTGTTGGCCGGTGCCGGGTCCGAGGCGAGATAGCTGCGATATCCGGCCATGGACACCTCGAGGAAGGCGCGCAGGCGTGACGGATCGCGCTCGGCCACATCGCGCCGGGTGACCACGGTGGAGGAGTAGGTGGGATAGCCGTAGCGGTGGAACGGGAAGAACTGGAAGCCCAGGCCTTTGCGGCGCAGGGCGCAGGGCTCCCCGGTGGCGATCGCCTGGATGGCGATGCTGCGGTCGAGCATGAAGGGTTGCAGATTGTCGTTGTACGGCCTGACCTGGTCCTCGGTGAAGTCGAAACGCTGTTTCAGCCACGGCCAGAATCCGGGCCGCGAGTTGGCCGAGATCATCAGCGGATGGCCGCGGAGCTGCTCGATCCGCTCGATGTCGTCATGGGCAAGCAGCCCTTCCTGGTCGTACTGGAAGACCGCTGCCACGGTCACCAGCGGAATGCCGCGCGACACCTGGGTCAGGACCTGCGTATCGAAGCCGATGATGGCGTCGGCGGCACCGCTCAGCAGGAGTTGCGAGGCGTTGAGCTGCGGCGACCCGCTCTGGATGACGACATCGAGCCCGGCGTCGCGATACAGGCCGGTGGCCTGCGCCTGGTAGAAACCGCCCTGGTCGGGCTGCGCATACCAGTTGGTGACCAGCGTGAAGGGGCGCGCGGCGCGCGCGGGCCGTATCGCGGGTGCCGACAGCCCGCCCGCGAGGCCGCCCAGTGCCAGGCCTCGCAATAGCCCGCGACGAGACGCATCCATCGCGTCAGAATTCCAGCAGCGTCTCGCGCAAGGTGCTGGTGGTGTAGGCAGTCCGGGTCAGCCCGCGGCGCTGCAGGGCCGGCACCAGCCCGTCGGTGATGGCGGCGATATAGCTCCTCGTCAGGCCTCCATAGGGCTTGGTGATCAGGAAGCCGTCTCCGCCCACCGCCGCCATCGCCTCGCCCATCAGTTCGGCGACGTGATCGGGCGTGCCGACCAGCTCGATCGAGCTCGAGGTGCCGCTTTCCCGCACCAGCTGGCGCAGCGTCTTGTTGTGCTTCGGCTGGCCGATGCCGGTCTGGGTGAATTTATCGAGCGCGCCCTGCTCGCCGTTGGTGGTGAGCGGCGGCAAGGGTTCGTCGAGGTCGAATTTCGAGAAGTCGATATGCACGAACGAACCGAACGCGGCCAAAGCGCGCTCGCTGAACTCCGCAGTCCCCAGCACGCGCTCATACAGGATGCGGGCTTCCTCCATGGTGTCGGCGAGCACCGGGGCGATCAGGAACAGCACCTTGATGCTGTTCGGGTCGCGGCCCTGTCGCTCGGCATGGGCGCGCACGTCGTCGCGATAGGCCTTCATGCCGGCGATGCCGTTGGTGGTGGCGATGATGGAGTCCGCGTGCTTGCCGGCGAACTCGCGCCCGCGCGGCGAGCCGCCGGCCTGGATGAAGGCGGGCCGTCCCTGCGGCGAGCGGACGGTGTTCAGCGGCCCCTCGGAGCGGAAGAACCGGCCCTCGAAATTGACCGCGTGTACCTTGCTGGCGTCGGCATACGTGCCCGTCGCATGGTCGCGCACGACCGCGTCCGGTTCCCACGATTCCAGAAGTCTGGTGACCAGTTCGACATACTCGTCCGCCATGTCGTAGCGCAGCGCACGCGGGGGCATTTCGGTCATGCCGAAATTGCGGGCCGCGGCATCCTCGGTGCTGGTGACGATGTTCCAGCCGAAACGGCCCCGTGTCAGATGATCGAGCGTGGCTGCGAGACGGGCGAGCATGAAGGGCGGATAGAAGGTCGTCGACAGGGTCACGACGATGCCGAGATGGCGGGTGGAATGGCCGAGGATGGCGGCCAGCGGCGACGGATCATGTTTCGGCGCCATGATCGCGTGCTTGAGATAGGCGGCGTTGCTGCCGCCCTGGACGCTGGGAATGCTCAGCGTGTCCTCGATCAGCAGATAATCGAAGCAGGCGCGCTCCATCGAGCGGGCAAGGTCGAGATGCAGGTCGCCGGTCCAGGGTTCGGGCGCCGAGCCAAGCGGTTCGTTCCAGCCATTCTGGCCGAAATGGGTGAACCAGCCAAGATGAAAGCGTTTGTCGGTCATGGTGTCTTCCTGCTTGGATCGTGTCGATGAAGGGCGCGACCCGACGCGCCGCCGGGATCCGTCACATCAGACGGAAACGAGCCTCGGGGGCCGCCGCGCGGCCAGGCGAACGATGATGATGTCCCCGCTGTACGGCACCGCCTGCCGGAGCATTTTCCGGCAGGTTCTCATGCCGTGTGCCAGCAATACTCATGCCATCCGTCCCGCCATCCATCCGGAATGACGCTCAGCCCGGCATCAATGGAGGTGCGCGATCGAGCCTCTCAGGCGGGCGGCAAGCCGGTGCCGGATCAGGGTCGATGCCTCGCCGCGGCGGCTGCTCTGATCGACCGCCTCGTCAGGCGCGCCTTCCGCGGGTGAGGCCGGACTGGATGATGACGGCGAGAAGCAGGAAGATGCCGCCGGCCAGGCCCTGATAAGCCGCACTCAGGCTGCCGATCTGGTTGATGATGTTGTTGATGAGACCGAGCAGCAGGACGCCGGCAAGCGCTCCGGCCATGGTGCCGACGCCGCCGGTCAGCAATACGCCGCCGATCACCGCCGCCGCGATCGACTGCAGCTCGTAGCCGTTGCCGGCGGCGGAAAGCCCGCTGCTCAGGCGGGCTGCCAGCAGGGCGCCGGCCAGGCCGGCCAGGCCGCCGCTGAGGCAGTAGGTCATGATCTTCACGCGCTCCACCCGTATGCCGAGCATACGGGCCGCCTCCTCGTTGCCGCCGATCGCGAACACCGCCGCACCGAACGAGGTGCGGTTGAGCAGGAGGGCCGCGAGGGCGAAGGCGGCCAGCAGAATCAGGATCAGGGTGTTGATGCCGAGGATCTGCCCGTTCGCGATGCGCCCGAAGAAGCCGGCGTGGCTGATCACCATGCTCTCCCCGGCAAGCGCCACCGCGGCCCCCTTCAGCGCCAGCAAGGCCGACAAGGTGACGATGAACGGCGCCATGCGGACGCGCGCGATGAGTAGGCCGTCGATCAGCCCCACGGCGATGCCGGCCACAACCGGCAGCAGCAGGGCGGCGCCCCAGCCATACGGAATGGCGTAGGCGGCCAGCACGGTGCCGACGCTGACCATCGACCCGACCGCGAGATCGAACCCGCCCATGATGATGACGAAGGCCTGTCCTATGGCGACCAGGCCGAGGAAGGTGGCCGCGGTGACGACGTCCTGAAGGTTGCCCGAATGCAGGAAATCGGGAAATACCAACCCGGCCGTCAGGATGACGACGGCCAGCACCACGATCGCGCCGCGCGCCTGGATCAGGGCGATCAGCCGGGTGCCCCGAAGGCCGCCGCCCGAACCTTGCCTGACGAGTGCATCGGCCATCGGCTCAGCCTCCGGCCCGCTGCAGATACAGGGCGCCGATGATGAACACCGCCTTCAGGATCTGCGCATACGTCGAATTGACGTTGTTCATGATGAAGCTCGCATCGAGCACTTCGAGCAGCAGCACGCCGAACACGGTGCCGATGGTCGAGACGCGGCCCCCGGAAAGCGGCGTGCCGCCGATGACGGATGCCGCGATCGCGTCGAGCTCGAACTGCACGCCGATATAGTTGGGATCGGCCGCGCCGAGCCGTGCGGTGGCGAACAGGCCGGCGATGCCGGCCAGCGTCCCGCTGAGGCCATAGACGAACACCAGCGTCGCGCGCACCGGCTGGCCGGCCAGGAAGGCCGCCGTGCGGCTCGCACCGGCGAAGATCGCGTAATGGCCGAAGGTGGTGCGCCGCACGACGAAGGAGAATAACAGCGCGATGCCGAGCGCCAGCAAGGCCGTGACCGGCAGCACGGAGATCGTGGCGCTGCCCAGCCAGGGAATGGCGC
>CAXTCT010000193.1:0-4623 GCA_964242565.1 uncultured Acetobacteraceae bacterium
CAGCCGGGAGACTGGAACGCCGTGCTGGCGGACATCGTCCACGACCTGACGCGCCGCGCAGGCGTTGATCGCGATGACGCCCAAGGCTGATCGGCGCCGGCGAGAGGGATGCACTCGGCTATTCCGGCAATCCGCACCGCCACGCGGCGTGCGCAGATTCGGGGCCGCCGATCGCGCGAGGCTCGTGATCGGGCCATTTAGCACCAAAGCCGGTGCCGGCCTGCGGCGATACCGGCACAAGCCCGGGCGAGTGAATAGGTCAGGCAGCCGATATCAGTGAGTTTCTGTCGTTCGGGGCGGACGATACGATGCCCTCACCCGCCGGCGCGGCATTGATCTTGAGGGCTTCGATCATGTCGCGGTTGATGTCGATCAGCGGTTGCAACGGAAGGTCGCGTCCCATCGCAACGATGCTGTACGACATCGACCAGCTCCCGACGGAAACCAGGTCCTTTTTGAGGATGGGCGGCAAGCCGTTGCTGGTCAGGCCGATATCCGTGAGCAGGAGCGTCCAAAGGCGGTGGTTGCGGCCAAGCGCCATGGTGCGTTCGTGGCTGTTGGAGGCATCCTCGAGAAGCTTGTTGACGAAACTGAACGCGGCGGCCTCGACGTCGCGTGGAGCCAGGGCTTGCTCCGATCGGCGGCCATATTGCATCGACCCGTACGACATCTATTGAACCTTTCCCGGATTTCCCGGCTCTCCATGTCAGTTCGATGGGGATGGAACGGGCGCGGCTGCGCCCGTTCCCCCAAGGTTACCTGAACAGGCTGAGGATCGAGGAAGACTGCGAGTTGGCGATCGAGAGCGCCTGGATCGCGAGGCTCTGCTTGGTCTGCAGCGAGGTCAGCTTGGCGCTCTCGGCCGAAAGGTCGGCGTCTGTCAGGGCACCCACGCCGGCGGTGAGCGAGTCGCTCAGGTCGGAGGTGAAGCTCTGCATGCCGGTGATCTGCTGGGTCGAGTTGCCGAGCGTGGCGGTGATGTTCGTCATCTTGGTGATGGCGGATTGTATCGTCGTGATCACCGCCGTGGCGGCATTAAGCGTGGTGCCGGCGTTGATGCCGGGGACGCTGGCCGTAGAGGCCGTGACACCGGCGCCGGTCACGTTCACCGAGCCATCGGTCTGGGTGACGGCGTTATAGCCGTTGGAGTTCATCGCGTTGACCAGGTCGCCGATCATTCCGTTGGAGGTTTCGGTCGCCGTGTTGACGTTGACGACGATGACCTTGTTGGCGGAAGCGCCGGTTGTGTTGGTGGCCGTGGCAGCGGTGCCCGAGGCATCGAACTCGAACGTCGTGGTGGTCCCGTCGCCATTGGTCAGGACGACATTCTTGCCGTTGGCGAAGCTGCTGGCCGACAGGGAGGAAGTGAGGCCGATATTTACGCCGGTTGCACCGCTGGTCAGGATGTTTTCCGCGACGCCGCCGGCGCCTGGAGTGGAGCCCACCGTTACCACCGTTCCCTTGGCACCCATGCCGCTGGTCAGGCCGAGTGCATCGGTCAGCGTGGTGGCGCCGGCGGTCAATGACGTCGCCTGGTTGGCGACGTTCAGGGTCGTGCCCTGCAGCCCGTCGACCACGGAAAGGGAGGCGCTGGCGCCGGTGCCGGTGTTGCCGGCATCGGCAGTGGTCGTCAACAGGTTGACGCCGTTGAAGGTCGAGTTGCGGGCATAGGTGTTGATCTGGTTCAGCGCGTTGGTGACCGCGGTCTCCATCGTGCTGGTGCTGATGCCCGTCTCGCCGGCGGTGGTCACCGAATTCTGCAACGTCTGCAGGGTCGAGATGATGCTGGTGGAGGCGGACGAGGCGGTGCTGACGACCTGGGCGCCGAAGGAAAGGCTGGTGGACACCGCGGCGAGGCCGGAGATGTTGCCGTTCATCTGCTGGGCGATCGCGTAGACGGCGGGGTTGTCCGCGGCCGTTCCGACCGCGAGGCCGGTCGAGACCTGCTTTTCCGCGGTGGCAAGCTGGGTGGCCGTCGAGCGAAGCGATTGCAGCGCGGTGAGGGCCGAGTTGTTGGTGTTGATCGAGAAGGTCATGGGTTTTCTCCGTTCTGGCTGTTTGCCTGACGACAGGAAAACACGGAAAGGTTACGGAATAGTTGACGCGTCTCGCTTGGCGAGTATGGCGTCCTCATGAGCCATGATGCGGCGGGCGATCTTGAGGGCGCGGTAGCTCTCGCCGCCGCGCGCCAGACGCAGTGCCTCGTCGAGCAGGCGCTGCGCCGTCGGCGACGTGGTCTCGCTGCGGAACATCTCGATGAAGCAGCCGGCTTCATGCAGCGCCGCGACGCGTTCGTCGGGCTCGCCGACATAGGCGGTCTGGAGCGCGCAATAGATCCGCCGCGCGGCCGTGTCGGCATTCGCGGGTGCCATGATCTGCCGTCCGAACAGGAAGCGGGCCTTGTTGGCGAGCCGGATATCGGCGCTGGTGACGAAGTGGATGGCAGCGCCGTTGATGACCAGCTTGTCGCCTGCGGTCAGCCGCAATCCGAGTCCCGCCATGACAGATATCCTCCGGTTTTCCAAACGTGCCGGTGCGTTTCACCGAACTCCATCCTGGCCGGAAATGGTTTAGGACGGGTTAAGGCGTGCCGGGCCGGCGGCTATTCGACATCGCGTGGAAGTTGGTCCATTTTGGGCAATCGTGATGTCATCCTATGCCAGTCTTCTTCCCGGCGATCCCGCCCCCTGGTTCCGCCAACGCTGCACCTCCCCCCAGGGCAGCTACACCTTCGACATGTCGGCAGGCCGTCACGTCGTGCTGTTCCTGTTCGGGTCCAGCCTGGAGGCCGGGATCTCGGCGGAACTGGCCGTGATCGGGGAGAACCGCCTCATGTTCGACGGCCGGGGAGCCAATTTCTTCGGCGTGAGTGCGGACCCGGGAGACGAGGCCGAGGCGCGCCTGGCCGAGGACCCTTCCGGCATCCGGTTTTTCTGGGATGCCGACGGCGTCGTCGGACGCCTCTATGGAGCCCGGCCATTGGCCTCGGAGGGGACATCGCCCGTGCGTCCGCTCTGGGTGCTGCTCGATCCGATGCTGCGTGTGCTGGGGGTGGTGGAGCACAAGCCCGGCACCGCGGTACGGGTCCTGGCATCGCTTCGCCAGCTCGAACTCTCGGGCAAGCACCGCGCGGAAAGCCTTGCACCGGTGTTGCTGCTCGATCAGGTCTTCGAGCCGGAGTTCTGCCAGCGTCTGACAGCCTATTATCATGCGACCGGCAGCGTCGCCTCCGGGGTTTTCACCGAACGCGAGGTCGGCCGATCCACCGCGATTGCCGATGCCGGTTTCAAGCGGCGGCGGGACTGCACCCTGCGTGATGCAGCGCTCGTGCAGCAGGTGCAGGCCCGGATCATCCGGCGCGTCGTGCCGGAGATACGCAAGGTGTTCCAGTTCGAGGCCTCGCGGCTCGAACGCTTGATCGTTGCCTGCTACGATTCAGCCGACCGCGGCTGTTTCGGTCCGCATCGCGACAACACGGTCCGTGCCACGGCGCATCGCCGCTTCGCCGTCTCGATCAACCTGAACGATGATTTCGAGGGCGGCGAGATCAGCTTTCCGGAATTCGGCAGCCGCGGCTACCGGCCGGCGGCGGGCGGCGCGTTGATCTTTTCCTGTTCGCTGATGCACGCGGTATCCCCGGTCCTGGAGGGCCGCCGCTATGCCTGCCTGCCTTTCGTGTATGACGATGAGGCCGCGAAACTCAAGCGGGCCAATCATGACGTGATCCGCGAGGCGACGCCGGCCGCCTGAGCGGCTGTATCGGCTCCGGCTAGGCTCTCGATGCCGTGGCTGTGCGGATGCGGGCGGCGAGCAGCTTGGCCTTCTGCCGACGCAACTGGAGCTGTTCCTTGACGGCAATCAGCGCGGCCTTGGCTACGGCTTCCTGTTGTGCCTGGGGAATGTCATGCAAGGCCGCAAAGAACGCCTGGGTCAAGATCTTGGTGCCGCGCGGCGCTCGTGTTCGTGCAGCTTCACTGGTCGCCATGCGGTCATTACTCCTGAGATCGGCGGGTCTATTGCGACCCATGTATCAGAAGGATAACCACTATTGCTCTTGAACCGCAATCGACAGGCCCGCAGCGCTCAAGCGGTTGCAACCACGTGACGAAATCGCTTTCACCTTGCTGCTGAAGGCCTCCATCACCACCTAGCGAGGGAATGTGCGAGCGGCCAGCGTTGCCTCATGAGGGACGCCTCCGCGGCACGTTCAAGCAACATGCCGCCTGCTCAAGAGGGGCCTGTCGAAGAGGAACATGACGTTGGACATGGAGAAACTGACGGAGCGGTCGCGCGGATTTCTGCAGGCTGCTCAGACGATCGCGATCCGCGAGTTTCATCAGAGGCTCACTCCGGAGCATCTGCTCAAGGCGCTGCTCGACGACGAGGAGGGCGCGGCTGCGGGACTGGTCCGGGCCGCCGGCGGTCAGCCGCAGGCGGCAAAGACCCTGATCGACGCCGAGATCGCACGGATGCCGAAAATCCAGGGCGGAGGAGCGGGCCATCCCCAGGCAACCGCCGAACTGGTTAGGCTGCTCGATGCGGCACAGCAGGCGGCGACCAAGGCGGGCGACAGTTTCGTGGCCCAGGACCGGCTGCTGGTTGCGCTGGCTGCGTCGGACGGGC
>CAXTCT010000194.1:0-4620 GCA_964242565.1 uncultured Acetobacteraceae bacterium
GCGGCTTGCGGTGCGGACAGCGCAGGGCCAGATAACAGGCTCGTTCCATTCCATTGCGGAAGACGGGATGCTGTTGCTGATGGTCGGTGGGGAAGTCCGGCGCATCTCCACGGGCGAAGTCCTGGCCATGCGGGGAGCCTGAGCCATGCTGCTGGTGGTCGATGCGGGCAACACCAACATTGTCTTCGCGGTGCATGACGGGGCGGCCTGGCGCGGGATCTGGCGCATCGGCACCGAGACGCGGCGAACCTCGGACGAATATGCGGTCTGGCTGCTGGCGTTGCTGGGCCTGAACGGCCTTGCGCCCGGCGATATCGACCGCGCCGTGATCGGCACCGTGGTGCCGGCGGCGCTGTATCATCTGCGCCGGCTCTGCCGGGACTGGTTCTCCGCCGAACCCCTGCTCGCCGACGCGTCGCTGGATTGGGGGTTCGCGATCAACATGGATAACCCCGCCGAAGTGGGCGTCGACCGGCTGGTGAACGGTCTGGCGGCGCATCAAAAATACGGCGGGCCGCTGGTGGTGATCGATTTCGGTACGGCCACCACGTTCGATGTGATAGATGCCGATGGCGGCTATTGCGGTGGTGCGATCGCGCCGGGGATCAGTCTCTCCGTCGAGGCGCTGCACAACGCCGCCGCCCGGCTGCCGCGCATCAGTGTCGGCCGCCCGCAGGCGGTGATCGGGCGCAACACCCATGTGGCCATGCGCTCAGGGATCTATTGGGGATATATCGGCCTGATCGAGGGGCTCACGGCCCGGATCAGACGGGAATTCCCTGCCTCGATGAAGGTGGTGGCGACAGGTGGGCTGGCGCCGCTCTTTTCCGAAGGCACCGAGATCATCGAGCGGATCGACCCCGAGCTGACACTGGACGGGCTGCGCCTGCTGGCGGCGCGCAACCCGACACCGAGCCTATTGCCTACCTAGCCGAACCAAACCGGTCGATAACCGAACCCCCTGACGAATTGAAGGTGAATGATGGATGTGTTGAACGGCGATCTGGCCTTCCTGCCCCTTGGCGGGACGGGCGAGATTGGCATGAACCTGAATCTCTACCGCTGCGATGGCGCCTGGCTGGCGGTGGATTGCGGCATCGGCTTCAGCGGCAACGACATGCCCGAGGTCGAGATCCTGATGCCGGACCCGGCTTTCATCGCCGCCCACCGCGACGAACTCGTCGGGCTGGTGATCACCCACGCCCATGAGGACCATGTCGGCGCGGTGGCCCATCTCTGGTCGAGGCTGGGCTGCCCGATCTATGCGACCCCGTTTGCCGCCGCCGTGCTGCGTCGCAAGCTGGGCGAGGCCGGCCTGCTGTCGCGGGTCGAGCTGCATGTCGTGCCGCAGGGTAGCCGCTTCGAGCTGGAGCCGTTTTCGCTGCAGTTCATCGACGTCACCCATTCGGTGCCGGAAGCGCAGGCGCTGGTGTTGCGCACCCGCTACGGCACGGTGCTGCATACCGGCGACTGGAAGCTCGACCCGACGCCGCTGGTCGGGCCGCCGACCGACCTGGACGCCTTTGCCGCCCTTGGCCGCGAGGGCGTGCTGGCCATGGTGTGCGACAGCACCAACGCCATGGTCGAAGGCGAATCCGGCTCCGAGGCGGACGTGCGCCGCAGCATGACCAGCCTGATCGCCGGGATCGAGGGGCGCATCGCGGTGACCTGTTTTGCCAGCAACGTCGCCCGGGTCGAGAGCATCGCCCTGGCCGCGGAGGCCGCCGGACGCTCCGTCGTCGTGGTCGGACGTTCGCTGCGCAACCTGGAAACCGCCGCACGCGATTGCGGCTATCTCGACCAGGTGCCGATGTTCCTGTCCGAGCAGGATGCCGAGCATATTCCCGACGACAACCTGCTGATGATCGTGACCGGCAGCCAGGGCGAGCCGCGTTCGGCCCTGTCGCGCATTGCCGCCGACACCCACTCCAACATCTCGCTGGGAGAGGGTGACACGGTGGTGTTCTCGTCGCGCATGATCCCCGGCAACGAGCGGGCGATCATGGCGGTGCAGGATAATCTGGTACGGCGCGGCGTGCGCGTGCTGACCGATGCCGACCACATGGTGCATGTCTCCGGCCATGCCGCGCGGGACGATCTGCGCCGGTTGTACGGGCTGGTGAAGCCGCGCTATGCGGTGCCGGTGCATGGCGAGTGGCGGCACATGGCCGCGCACGCGGCCCTCGCGCGCGAGGAGGGCGCGGAGCCGATCCTGCTGGAGGATGGCGACGTGCTGAGCCTGTCCGGCCAGAAGGCCGAGATCGTGGACACGGTGCCGGTGGGCAAGCTCGCACTCGACGGCAACCGGGTGCTGCCGATGGAGGGCGCCGTCCTCGCCGCGCGCCGCAAGATGCTGTTCAACGGTATCGTGCTGGGCAGCCTGGTGGTCAACCGCGCGGGCGAGGTGCTGGGAGCGCCACAGGTCAGCGCCCCCGGATTGCTGGAGCCGAACGACGCCGAAACGGTGCGGGTGACCAGCGCCTTCGCACAGGCGCTGTCGGACCTGCCGCCGGGCCTGCGTCAGGACGAGCACGGCTTTCGCGAGGCCGCCAAGACGGCCTTGCGGCGGGCTCTCGGACGCAAGCTGCAGAAGCGCCCGATGGTCGACGTGCATCTGCTCAGGGTCTGAATGGATCGCGACGGCATGCCGGTGACGGGATTCCGGGCCTGACCATGGGCTGGTTCACCGGCATCATCCTGTTTGTGCTGATCTGGTGGACCGCGCTGTTCGCGGTGCTTCCGCTCGGCCAGCAGCCGCAATCCGAAGCCGATCCGATCTCGGGTTGCCGGGGCCTGCCAGCCTCGCCGCGTATCGGCCGGGTGATGGTCATCACCACCCTGGTTTCCGTGCTGCTCTGGCTTGGATGCCATCTGCTCATCACCAGCGAGTGGCTGTCATTCCGGCATGGGGTGCTGGCGTTCCATCCGGATTGAATGGCCGCCCGATTCGCCCTTGCGCATTAGTTATCGCGGCGCATAGGTGAGATGCATAATTTGCTGGCATGTTATGACGAAATGCGGAATCATTAACGGCAGGACAGGGATTGCGTTCCTATCCTGCCGTTTGACTGGTGTTTTCTCCCTAAACTTGGCCCGCGCGCTGGTACCAAGCTGCGTGGGCCTTTTTTATGCGCACATGGATGCTTTGTCACGCTCGATTGAAGAATAAAATTGAGACGGTGAGGCTGTTCGCATGCTATTACTTGTGCGGTGCATCATTTTGCTGCCCCGAACCCCTTTCTACGCTTTGATCACCGGCAGACGCCCGCCTCGTCGCGCGCTTCCGCCGTGCTTCGCCTTGCTCTAGGGTCCGGCCACTCTACCGTTCGTGCCGAGGTCTCACCGATGCGCCTGTCCCGCAGCTTCATACCGACCCTCAAGGAGACGCCGGCGGAGGCACAGGTCGCGTCCCACCGGCTGATGCTGCGCGCGGGGCTGATCCGCCAGACCGCCTCGGGCATCTATGCCTGGCTGCCGGCCGGCCTCCGGGTGCTGCGCCATATCGAGCGCATCATTCGCGAGGAGCAGGATGCGGCGGGCGCGCAGGAAATGCTGATGCCGACCCTGCAGCCTGCCGAGTTATGGAAACGCTCCGGACGCTATGACGCCTACGGCCCCGAGATGCTTCGCATCAAGGATCGCCACGAACGCGACCTGGTCTACGGCCCCACCAACGAGGAGATGATCACCGATATCCTCTCGGGCGTGACAAAGTCCTACAAGGACCTGCCGCAGATGCTCTACCACATCCAGTGGAAGTTCCGCGACGAGGTGCGGCCCCGCTTCGGCGTGCTGCGTGGCCGCGAGTTCCTGATGAAGGACGGCTACAGCTTCGACGTGGATTACGCGGCCGCGGTGCAAAGCTACCGTCGCATGATGCTGTCGTACATGCGCATCTTCCAGCGCATCGGCGTTCACGCGATCCCGATGGCGGCCGACACCGGCCCGATCGGCGGCGACCTCAGCCACGAGTTCATCATGCTGGCGCCGACCGGCGAAAGCGGGGTGTTCTACGATTCCGAGCTCGAAACATTCGACTGGATCAACTCGGCCTTCGACGGCGGCAGCGCCGTCGATCTCGACCGCTTCTTCGAGTTCGTCACCTCGAAATACGCGGCCACCGACGAGAAGCACGACGCGGCCAGATGGTCCGGCGTGCCCGAGGCGCGCAAGCGCCAGGGCAGGGGGATCGAGGTCGGGCAGATCTTCTATTTCGGCACGAAATATACCGAGGCGATGGGTGTGTCCGTGGCCGGACCCGAGGGCACCCCGATCTTCCCGGAGATGGGCAGCTACGGCATCGGCGTCTCGAGGATCGTCGGCGCCATCGTGGAGTCGCTCAGCGACGAGGCCGGCATCATCTGGCCGGTGGCGGTGGCGCCGTTCCGGGCCGCGATCCTCAACCTCAAGCAGGGCGATGCGGCCTGCGACGCGCTGTGCGAGCGGCTCTATGCAATGGCGCCGGGCGACCTGCTGCTCGACGACCGCGGCGACCGCGCGGGGGTGAAGTTCAACGACGCCGACCTGATGGGCCACCCGCTGCAGATCATCGTGGGACCGCGCGGGGCCGCGGCCGGACGCGTCGAGGTCAAGCGCCGCGCCAGCGGCGAGCGCGTCGAG